>NZ_JAYESN010000022.1:0-60154 GCF_034860625.1 Lamprobacter sp. | reverse complement strand
GATTGATGAGTAGGCAATCAGCTTCTTCATGTCCTTCTGCACCAAGGCCACCAGGCCGATGTAGATCACCGCGATCAAAGACAGGGCGATGATCAGCCCGTCGAGCGCGGCACTAGCGTCTGGCGTGATCGGCAGACTGAAGCGCAGAAAGCCATAGCCGCCGATCTTGAGCATGATCGCGGCCAGGATCACCGAGCCACCAGTAGGCGCCTCGACGTGCGCGTCCGGCAGCCAGGTATGTACCGGAAACATCGGCACCTTGACCGCGAAGGCGAGCAGGAAGGCGATGAAGATCAGGATCTGCGCGGTGAGTCCCAGCGGCGCCGCATGGAAGCCGAGGATGTCGAAGCTGCCGGTCTGGAAGTACAGATAGATCAGCGCGACCAGCATGAACACCGAGCCGAAGAAGGTGTAGAGAAAGAACTTGATGGTGGCATAGACCCGATTCGGCCCGCCCCAGACCCCGATGATGATGAACATCGGGATCAGCATCGCCTCCCAGAAGAAGTAGAACAGGATCGCATCGAGCGCCGAGAAGACGCCGACCATGATGCCTTCCATGATCAGGAAGGCGGCCATGTAGTGCGAGGGCCGATGGGTGATCACATCCCAGCCAGCGATGATGACGAAGATGCCGATGAAGGTAGTCAGCAGGATCAGCGGCATCGAGATGCCGTCGATACCCAGGTGGTATTCGATGCCGAGTGCCGGCAGCCAGGCCGAGCGCTCGACGAACTGCATCTCGGCCGTCGTCGCGTCGAAGCCGAACCAGAGCACCAGGCTGGCCAGGAAGGTCAGGACTGCGTACACCAAAGCGATACGCTTGGTCAGCTCGACATTCTGCTCACCGCTGGCGATGACCGCGAGGCCGCCGATGATCGGCAGCCAGATGACCAGCGAGAGCCAAGGAAATTCCAATAACATGCGCCGGGTCTCCCGCGTCTTAGAGGGTCACGAACAGGGTCAAGAGGACCACCAGCCCAAGGATCATGGCGAAGGCGTAGTGGTAGAGCATGCCGGTCTGCAGATGCCGGACCACACCCGCAAACCAGCCCACCGCCCGTGCCGAGCCGTTGACCACCAGGCCATCGATCAGGCGCTGATCGCTGCTCTTCCACAGCAAGCGGCCGAGACGTTGACTGCCACCCGCGAATACGCGCTGATTGAAGTCATCAAAGCCGTATTTATCCTCGAGCAGGCGCGTCAGACGACCGCCACGCGCTTGCAATTCGACATCGATGTTTGGATTGCGCCGATGCAGGTACAACCAATAATAGGCCGCCAACCCAAGCCCGGCCATCGACAGCCAGAACGGCAAAGCCTGCATGCCATGGCGAATGAATTCGCGCTGCCCATGCCAGTGCGCGGCCAAATGATGCAGCGTATCTTGCTCGGGCTTGACGGTGATGGCATCGCCGAGCCAGTTCTGCACCAGCAGCGGCTCGATGGCGTACCAGCCGATGAAGACCGAGGGAATCGCCAGCGCGATCAGCGGGATGGTCACGACCCAGGGCGTCTCGTGCAGATGCGAGCGGGTGTGATGATCCATCCGCGGCTCGCCGTGGAAGACCAGGAAGTAGAGTCGGAAGCTGTAGAGCGCGGTGACAAAGGCGCCCAGGGTCAGCAGCAGATGCGCAAGGCCAGCGCCGCCGATGTGCGAATGCCCCACCGCCTCGATGATCGCATCCTTGGAGAAGAAACCGGAGAATCCCGGGAAGGCGATCAGCGCCAGCGAGCCGAGCAGCGCGGTGATCCAGGTGATCGGCATGTAGCGCTTGAGCCCGCCCATGTTGCGGATGTCCTGATCGTGATGCATGGCAATGATCACCGAGCCCGCAGCCAGGAACAGCAGCGCCTTGAAGAAGGCATGGGTCATCAGGTGGAAGATGCCAGCGGCATAGGCCGAGGCGCCCAGCGCGGCGATCATGTAACCGAGCTGCGACAGCGTCGAATAGGCGACCACACGCTTGATGTCGTTCTGCACCAGCCCAACCAGCCCCATGAAGAAGGCGGTGACCGCGCCGATCACCAGCACGAACGACAGCGCTGTAGTCGAGAGCTCATAGAGCGGCGACATGCGCGCGACCATGAAGACGCCCGCCGTGACCATGGTCGCGGCATGGATCAGCGCCGAGATCGGGGTTGGGCCTTCCATCGAATCCGGCAGCCAGACGTGCAGCGGCATCTGCGCCGATTTGCCCATGGCGCCAATGAACAGCAGGATGCAGATCAGTGTCATCAACGAGACACCGCCAAACACCGCGACCTGGGTATCCGCAAGGTCCGGCGCCTGCGCGAAGACCTCGGCGTAGTCGAGCGAGCCGAAGTACATCACTACCGCAGCGATGCCGAGGATGAAGCCGAAGTCACCAACCCGGTTGACCAGGAAGGCCTTGAGGTTGGCCGAGATCGCCGACTCGCGCACCGTGTAGAAGCCGATCAGCAGATAGGAGACCAGGCCCACCGCTTCCCAGCCGAAGAACAGCTGCAGGAAGTTATTCGACATCACCAGCATCAGCATCGAGAAGGTGAACAGCGAAATATAGCTGAAGAAGCGCTGATAGCTGTTGGTGCCGACGCGCGAGTCCTCGGGCCAGTTATGGGCGTCGTCGGCCATGTAGCCGATGGTGTAGATGTGCACCATCAGCGAGACGAAGGTCACCACCGCCATCATCAGCGCGGTGAGGCGATCGACCAGGAAGCCGATCTCGAAGCGGATGCCATCGGCGACCATCCAGGTATAGACGGTGCCGTTGAAGGCCTGCTCGTCGTGCCAGATGAAGCGCGACAGCACCCAGAGCGACAGCAGGGTCGCGATGCCGACGCCAAGGATGGTCACCGAGTGCGCGCCGACGCGGCCGATCTTGCCGCCGAAGAAGCCGGCAATGATGGCGCCGATCAGCGGCGCCAGCACGATGGTCAGATAGACGGTCTCCATGGAAGGATTCTCCGAGCGGTGTCCGGTGGGCTCAGCCCTTGAGCATGTCCAGATCGTCGACGTTGATGGTGCGCCGATTGCGGAACAGGACCACCAAGATGGCGAGCCCGATCGCGGCTTCGGCAGCGGCGACGGTGAGGATGAAGAAGACGAAGATCTGACCACTCAGATCGCCGAGGAAATGCGAGAAGGCGACGAAGTTCATGTTCACCGCCAGCAGCATCAGCTCGATGCACATCAGCAGGATGATCACATTCTTGCGGTTCAGGAACACCCCGGCGACCGAGATCGAGAACAGCAGCCCGCCGAGCAGCAGGTAATCGGAAAGGGCGATCATTCGGAGTCCTCCTTCAGCGCCGGTGCCGCAGCCTGTTGACCCAGACGCGGTGCGGGCGGCATCGAGACCAGGCGAATGCGATCTGGTCCCTTCTTCACCCGCACCTGCTTCGAGGCATCCTGATACTTGGTCTCAGGCCGCCGGCGCAGGGTCAGGCGAATGGCGGCGACGATCGCCACCAACAGGATCACCGCCGCGATCTCGAACGGATACAGATAGGTAGTGTAGAGCTGCAGCCCGAGTTCGACCGTATTGCTGTAGTCGGCGGGCTGCGCCTCGGGCTTCGCAAACAGCTCTAGCCCGAAGTTGGACGGTCCCAACACCAAGAACAGATTCACCACCATGACCAGCGCGATCAGTAACCCGACCGGCAGATAGCGAATGAATTGCCCGCGCAGTGCGGCGATGTCGATATCGAGCATCATCACGACGAACAGGAACAGCACCATCACCGCACCGACATAGACCAGCACCAGCACGATGCCGAGGAACTCCGCCTCCAGCAGCAGCCAAAGGGCGGCACTGCTGACGAAGGCCAACACCAGAAACAGCACCGCGTGCACCGGGTTGCGGCGCGTCACCACCATCCCTGCCGCGACGACGGTGATGGCCGCGAAGACGTAGAAGAGAAATTTTTCGAAGCCCATGGGATTTCCAGCTGACGTGGCTGCTTGGGAGACTGGCTCTCGCGCGCAGTCAGACTATTGACAGTCGATCGTTCAATCGGGCAGCAACATGAGCCGCTGCGCTCGTTACTCGCTGCCCATCGACATCCCGCTGTTTGCCAAACTGGCCTTCAAGTCGGGACGTCGTTGATGGACAGGCTCCTGGCCTTATCCTGATCGCTTGACTCGATTGCCTGTATGAGCAACTCGGGTCTTGATCTCAGCGATAAGGCGCATCCGCGCTCCGTGCTGCTGCGATCCGCGATTCGTATTTATCGCCGATCGCGAGCAGTTTGTCTTTGGTCATGATGTTCTCGCCGCGATTCTCGAAGTGGTATTCATAGATATCGGTCTCGACGATCGAGTCGACTGGGCAGGATTCCTCGCAGAAGCCGCAGTAGATGCACTTGAACAGATCGATGTCGTAGCGTGTCGTGCGCCGCGATCCATCGGCACGCGGCTCGGCCTCGATGGTGATCGCCAGCGCGGGACAGACAGCCTCGCAGAGCTTGCAGGCGATGCAGCGTTCTTCGCCGTTAGGATAACGGCGCAGCGCATGCAGCCCCCGAAAACGCGGCGAGACAGGCGCCTTCTCCTCGGGATATTGCACCGTGAACTTGCGCTTGAACAGGTAGCGCCCGGTCAAGCTCATTCCACGGAAGAGTTCGGCGAGCAAAAGACTGTTGAGATAACTGCGAGCGGCTTGAAGCATGATTCACTCTATCGGCTGTGGACGGGCGCTGAGGTCGCGGTCACGCATCCTGGTAATCCAAGCAAGGACCAGCCTGGCTAGGCGGCCACTGCCGACCACCAGGGCGGCAACTGCGCGAGCACGGCCACCGCGACCACCAGAATCCAGACGATGGTGATCGGGATAAACACCTTCCAGCCAAGGCGCATGATCTGGTCGTAGCGATAACGCGGGAAGGTCGCGCGCAGCCAGAGGAAGACGAACATGAAGAAGAACGTCTTCAGTAGCAGCCAGATCACCCCAGGTACCCATGCCGTCGCTTCATCCAGGCTTGGAATGCCTTGGAAGGGCGACAGCCAACCACCGAAGAACAGCAGCGTGGTCAGCATCGCGATCAACACCATGTTCGCGTATTCGGCGAGGAAGAAGATCGCGAACGCCATGCCAGAATATTCAACATGGAAGCCGGCAACGATCTCGGATTCGCCTTCCGCCACATCGAAGGGCGCGCGGTTGGTCTCGGCCACGCCGGAGATGAAGTAGACCCCGAACAGCGGCAGCAGCGGCAGCCAGAACCAGGTCAGCAGACTGCCGCTTTGACTCTCGACGATCACGCTCAGGTTGAGGCTCCCAGCCGCGACCAGCACCCCCACGAGGGCGAAGCCCATGGCGATCTCATAGGCGACGATCTGCGCCGCGGCGCGCATCGCACCGAGCAGCGCGTATTTCGAGTTCGAGGCCCAGCCGGCGATGATGACGCCGTAGACACCCAGCGAGGTCAAGGCAAGCACATAGAGCAGACCGGCGTTGATATCGGCGAGCACCAAACCGGCGTCGAACGGGATCACGGCCCAAGCCGCGAGCGCCGGCACGATCGCGATCAGCGGCGCGAGCAGGAACAGGCCCTTGTTGGCCTTAGTCGGGACGATGATCTCCTTGACCAGGAGCTTCAGCGCATCGGCGATCGGCTGCAAGAGTCCGCGCCAGCCGACGCGGTTCGGCCCGATCCGTACCTGCATGTAGCCGATGACCTTGCGCTCGGCATAGGTATACCAGGCCACCACTGTCAGCAATGGGACGATGATCGCGATGATCGCGACCAAGCTCTGCAACGGCAGGGGGAGCCAGTTCCATAAGTCCATCATATACTTATACTCCTAGGCCTGGATCTTCTCGAGCCACACCGAACCGATGCAGGGCCCAAGCACTTGGCTACCATCAACGGCGGCCGGAATCCGGGCGCAGCCGAGTGCGATGCGGTCATCCAGGATCACCGGTGCCTGCGCTGCGATTGCAGCCGCTGATGCCGCTACAGTCTCAATGCCTGAGCTAGAATGCGCGCTCGCACGCGCCCCCCTGCCTTGGATCAGCCGCACCTGATCGCCCTCGACCAACCCCAGGTTGGCGGCCTGTTGTGGATTCAGGTGCACCGCCAGTGGCTCCGCCTGGGACGTACGCTGCAGGGCGAGTGCATGGCGCACCAACGCATCGCTTGCATAGATCGGTCGATTGCCGATGCGGCTCAGCTCGGGGCCAGAGGATGCCGGGCGTTCGGTGACGGAGACCAGCGCCGAGGGATCGCCCAGCCGGTTCTCAGGCTTCAGGTCTGCGCAGGCCTGAGCAACTTCATCATGGATATCGCGCGCGCTGTTCTGACTAAAGCCCTCGAGCTCAAGCATGGTCCCGAGAACCCGTAAGACCTTCCAGCCCGGGCGTGCATCACCAGCGGGGGCTACCGCACCCTGGAAGCGCTGCCAGCGCCCTTCGGCGTTCACAAAGGTTCCTGCCGTCTCGGCAAAAGCCGCGATCGGCAGCAGCACATCGGCCACCTCCTCAAGCGCTGTGCTCTTAAAGAGGCTGCAGGCGACCACCTGATTGGCTGAGCGCAGGGCGGCCATCGCCAAGCTCGGATCAGCCAGATCGCGATCCGGCTCCAAGCCCCAGAGCAGATAGCCCTGGCGTGGATCGGTCAACATCGCCTGAGCATCCAACCCCGGACGGTTGACCCTCGTACCCCCTGGTCGGCGATGCGGCAAACTGCCAGCCAATCGGCTGCCGAGGCTATTGGCGGCCTCCGCAAAGAAGCCGAGCTTGCACTCGGCGGCCGCCGCGAGCGCGGCCGCCAGGGCTCGAATTAGCGCGTAATCAGGATCAGACTCGGCCAAGGCGCCGAGCAGCAGGAGACCTTGCCCAGACTGGCCAGCCGTTTGCAGCGCGGTCGCCATCTGTCGATGCCATTCGCTGATCTCGGCAGTCGCCCCCTGCAACGGCTTGCCGAGCACCTGCAACAGGGCGCGTAGCTCGGAGGCCAGCGCCGAAGGCGCGGCAACCCGTTGAATGCTGCTGTGGTTGAGATCGACTGCGTAGGGGTTCAGGAGTCCAATAGTCGCGCCCGCGAGCGCGGCCTTGCGCAGCCGATGCGCCAGCAACGGTTGTTCCTGGCGCGGATCACTGCCGATGAGCAGCACAGCTTGCTGCTGCTCAAGCTTGGCAATCGGCATCCCCAGCCAGGGGAATCTTGGGTCGGCGGCATCGCCCCGGAAATCCTGCTGTCGCAGCCGGGTATCGATATGATCGCTGCCCAACGCGCGCACCAGCTTCTGCAGCAGATACTGCTCTTCCAGCGTCGCGCTCGGCGAGACCAGACAGCCGAGCTGATCCGGCCCTGGCGCTCGCAGCGCCTCAACCGCCGCATGCAAGGCCTGCTGCCAATCGACCACCTGCCATTGACCGTCGCGCTTGAGCATCGGCGCCGTCAGCCGCTCGGGGCTGTTCAGACCCTCGTAGCTGAAGCGGTCGCGATCCGAGATCCAGCACTCATTGACGGCCTCGTTATCGCGTGGATGCACGCGCATCACCTGGCCACCGCGAATGTGCAGATGCAGGTTCGAGCCGACACCGTCATGCGGCGCAATGCTCGGCTCAGTGGTCAGCTCCCATGCACGGGCGGTGAAGCGATAGGGCTTCGAGGTCAGCGCGCCGACCGGACAGAGATCGATGATGTTACCCGAGAGTTCATGCGCCATCGTGTGCCCGACGAAGGTGCCGATGCGCATGTCCTCGCCACGCCCGGTCGCGCCCAGCTCACGCAGCCCGGCGATCTCGGCGCCGAAGCGCACGCAGCGGGTGCAATGGATGCAGCGGGTCATCTCGGTGGCGATCAGCGGGCCCAGATCTTCGTCCTTGACCACACGCTTGCGCTCGCTGAAGCGCGAGACATCCTCACCGTAGCCCATGGAGACATCTTGCAGCTCACACTCGCCGCCCTGATCGCAGATCGGGCAATCCAGCGGGTGGTTGATGAGCAGGAACTCCATGGTGCCGCGCTGGGCATCGAGCGCCTTCTTCGAGCGCGTGAGCACCTTCATGCCCTCGCCGACCGGGGTCGCGCAGGCCGGTATCGGCTTCGGGAAGGGTCGCCCGCCCTGCTCCGCTTCCACCAGGCACATGCGGCAGTTGGCCGCGATCGAGAGCTTCTCGTGATAGCAGAACCGCGGGATCACGATGCCCTCGCGATCGGCCACCGCGATGATCATCTCACCGGGCGCCGCCGTGCAGACACGGCCGTCGATCTCGAGGGTAATCTTGTCGTCCGACATCGATGTAGATCTACCTGCTGAGGTTGCGCCGCAGCGTCATAGGGATTGCGCGAGAACGTCGAGCCAAGGCACGACGCTCAGGCGGCCTCGACCAGCGAACGGCCGTGCTCGACCAGATGCTCGAACTCGGACCGGTAATGCTTGAGGAAACTCTGCACCGGCATCGCCGCTGCATCGCCCAGCGCGCAGATGGTGCGCCCGCCAATCCGACCGGCCACGTTGTCGAGCAGATCCAGATCCTGCGGACGCCCGTTGCCGGCAAGGATACGATCGAGTACCCGCGCTAACCAACCCGTCCCCTCGCGGCAGGGCGTGCACTGACCGCAAGACTCATGCGCGTAGAAGTGCGCCAGATTGGCCAGCACCTTCACCATGCAGGTGCCCTCTGCGATGATGATCACCGCGCCGGAGCCGAGCATCGAGCCGGCCTTGGCGATGGAGTCGTAATCCATGTCGGTGCGCAGCATCACATCACCCGGGACCACCGGGACCGACGAGCCACCAGGGATCACCGCCTTCAGCGCCCGACCGCCGCTCACCCCACCAGCCATCTCGAGTACATCCTTGAACGGGGTGCCGAGCGGGATCTCGAGGTTGCAAGGCCGCTCGACGTGACCGGTCACCGAGAACAGCTTGGGTCCGCCATTGTTCGGCTTGCCCTGCTCCAAGAACCATTTGCCGCTCTTCTCCAGGATCACCGGCACCGAGGCCAGGGTCTCGGTGTTGTTGATCGTGGTCGGCATGCCATAGAGCCCGGCCTGGGCCGGGAATGGTGGCTTGAAGCGCGGCTGGCCCTTCTTGCCTTCGAGCGATTCGAGCAGCGCCGTCTCTTCACCGCAGATGTAGGCGCCGGCGCCTAGATGGGTGTAGAGATCAAAATCGACCCCTGAGCCGAGCAGGTTCTTGCCCAGCATCCCGGCTGCGTAGGCCTCTTCAAGCGCGCCATCGAAGCGTGCGATCGGCTCGTAGAACTCGCCGCGAATGTAGTTGTAACCGACCGTCGCGCCGATGCAATAACCGGCGATCGCCATCCCCTCGATCAGCTGATGCGGGTTGTAGCGCATGATGTCGCGGTCCTTGCAGGTACCGGGCTCACCTTCGTCTGAGTTGCAGACGATGTACTTTTGACCCGGCTTGGTGCGCGGCATGAAGCTCCACTTCAGCCCGGTTGGAAAACCGGCGCCACCACGACCGCGCAGGGCCGAGGTCTTGAGCTCGTCGATGAGCTGGTCTGGATTGGGCTTCTCGCGCAGGATGCGCTCCCATTGCACATAGCCGCCGACGCTGCGATAGCTCTCGAGGGTATAGCGCACTCGTGCATCGAGATGCATGGTGCGGAAGCAAACGGTGTTCTGATTCTCTGCCATAGGTCGCACGCGCTCAGTCGAGGTCGTCGATGATCTTGTCGATGGCCTCCGGGGTCACGCACTCGTGATAGGTCTTGTCGACCATCACCGCCGGTGCGTGCCGGCAGGCACCGAGGCATTCGAACTCCTTGAACGTGAGCTTGCCATCGGCGGTGGTGCCGCCAGGCGCTACGTTATATTTCTTTTCAATGTGGTGCATCAGCTCTTCGGCACCACCGAGCATGCAAGAGACGCTGTTGCAGACGCAGACCTTGTGCCGACCAACCGGTTCGAGATCGTACATCGCGTAGAAGGTCGCGACCTCATAGACCGCCGTCTCGGGCATGTCCAGATAGGCAGCCACCTGATCCATCAGCTCGCGGCTCAGCCAACCGCCATTGTGATCCTGCACCAGGGTCAGCGCCGGCATCACCGCCGACTGCTTCCATTCTGGCGGATATTTGGCGACGTGCTTATCGATCTCGGCGCGCAGCTCAGGCGTGAGCAGCGTCTCCTTGTCGACATCATGGATGACCGCGAGCGGTGTCGTGCGAAAACTCATCAGCGGTCGATCTCCCCAAACACGATATCCATGGTGCCGATGATCGCGACCACATCGGCGAGCATGTGACCCTTGGCCATCTCGTCCATCGCCGCGAGATGCGGGAAGCCGGGCGCGCGCACCTTGAGCCGATAGGGCTTGTTGGCGCCATCGGAGACGATGTAGCAGCCGAACTCGCCCTTGGGCGCCTCGACCGCGGCATAGACCTGACCCGGCGGCGGGCAGTAGCCCTCAGTGAAGAGCTTAAAGTGGTGGATCAGCGCCTCCATGTCGTCCTTCATACCGACCCGAGTCGGTGGCACCACCTTGTAATCATCGACCATCACCGGACCGGGATTGACGCGCAGCCAATCGATACACTGCTTGATGATGCGATTGGACTGACGCATCTCCTCGATGCGCACCAGATAGCGATCGTAGCAGTCGCCGTTCTGGCCCACCGGGATATCGAAGTCGACCTGATCATAGGCCGCATAGGGCTGCATCTTGCGCAGATCCCAGGCGACCCCGGAGCCGCGCAACATCGGGCCGGTGAAGCCCAGATTCTTGGCGCGGTCGGCATCGACCACGCCGATGCCAACGGTGCGCTGCTTCCAGATACGGTTATCGGTGAGCAGGGTCTCGTACTCATCGACCAGCTTTGGGAAGCGCTCGCTGAAGTCTTCGATGAAGTCGAGCAAAGAGCCACTACGAGGCTTGTTGAGCCTACGCATGGTGCGTTTGCCGTGCCACTTGGAGCTCTCCTCGGCAAAGCGCGGCATCTGCTCGGGCAGATCGCGGTAGACCCCGCCCGGTCGGTAGTAGGTCGCATGCAAGCGCGCCCCCGAGACCGCCTCGTAGCAGTCCATCAGGTCCTCGCGCTCGCGGAAACAGTAGAGGAAGACGCTCATCGCGCCGACATCGAGCGCATGCGCCCCAAGCCACATCAGGTGGTTGAGGATGCGGGTGATCTCGTCGAACAGGGTGCGGATGTACTGGGCGCGGATCGGCGCCTCGATGCCGAGCAACTTCTCGATCGCACGCACATAGCCGTGCTCGTTGCACATCATCGAGACGTAGTCGAGCCGGTCCATGTAGCCGATCGACTGGTTGTACGGCTTCGACTCGGCGAGCTTCTCGGTCGCGCGGTGCAGCAGACCGATGTGCGGATCGGCGCGATCGATGACCTCGCCGTCCATCTCCAGCACCAGGCGCAGCACACCATGCGCGGCCGGATGCTGCGGACCGAAGTTCAGCGTGTAATTACGAATCTCAGGCATTGGCTGCGTCCTTGGCACCGGTCACGGCCGGATGCTCGTCACCGAGGTAGCGGCTGTCGTCGCGGATGACCTTGGGCACCAACACCCGCGGCTCGATCTCGACCGGCTCGTAGACCACGCGCGCCTGCTCGGGATCGTAGCGCATCGCGACATGGCCGCTGAGCGGAAAGTCTTTGCGGAATGGATGGCCGACGAAACCGTAGTCGGTGAGGATGCGGCGTAGGTCTGGGTGGCCGTCGAAGAGGATGCCGAACAGATCGAAGGCCTCGCGCTCGAACCAGTCGGCCGCGGACCAGATCGACACTACGGACGGCACCAGTGGCTGAGCCCCGCCCGTGCGCACCACCAGTCGCAGCCTCCAGTTGTGCGCCAACGACAGCAGATGGTAGACCACAGCAAACCGCTCTGGATGATCGATCTCGAGCTCGAGATCACGATCAACGCCGCGGCCGAAGCCGAAGTGCGATGCCTCCGTGGTCGCCCACTCCGAGAGGCCATAGGCGGAATAGTCGACCGCGCAGAGGTCGATCAACTGTTCAAAGCCAAAGTCACTGTGATCCCGCAGTCGGCTAGAGGCTTCGATCAGCGCTGCTGCGGGCAGTTTGAGTGTCAGCTCGCCACGGTCGGCGCTGAGCTCGCCGCCAACCGCCGCAAAGTCCTCGTTCAGTCGCGTCGCCAGGGCGTCGAGACGCGAGTCGCCAGTGGTCATGGTCGGATCAGACATGAATATCTTGAGAGAAGCCTCGCCAAGCGTTGAGGGTCAGCGCGCAATCGTGTTGGTGCGACGAATCTTGTTTTGCAACTGCAGGATACCGTAGAGCAGTGCCTCCGCCGTTGGCGGGCAGCCTGGCACATAGACATCCACCGGCACAATGCGATCACATCCGCGCACAACAGAATACGAGTAGTGGTAATAGCCACCACCATTGGCGCAAGAACCCATCGAGATCACCCAGCGTGGCTCGGCCATCTGGTCATAGACCTTGCGCAAGGCGGGCGCCATCTTGTTGACCAAGGTACCGGCTACGATCATGACGTCGGACTGACGCGGGCTCGGACGGAAGATGATACCGAACCGATCCAAGTCGTAACGCGCAGCGCCCGCATGCATCATCTCCACCGCACAGCAAGCAAGCCCAAAGGTCATGGGCCAGAGCGAACCCGTGCGCGCCCAGTTGATGAGCTTGTCAGCGGTCGTGGTGACCACGCCCTCTTCGAGAATGCCTTCGATGCCCATAACAGTCCCCTAACTCAGCCTTAGCCGTTCCAGTGTCGCGACAGCTTCAAAGCCACCCTTGGTCACGTCACTCCCAGTCGAGCGCGCCCTTGCGCCACTCATAGATGAAGCCGACGACCAGCACGGCCAGAAACACAGACATAGCCACCAGCCCGGTCGTTCCCAATTCCTCTAGGACCACGGCCCATGGGAAGAGGAACGCAATCTCGAGATCAAACAAGATGAAGAGGATGGCGACCAGGTAGTAGCGCACATCAAATTTCATGCGTGCACTCTCGAACGCTTCGAAGCCGCATTCGTAAGGGGCGTCCTTCTCGGGATCAGGCCGACGCGGCCCGAGGAACATCCCAAGCACACGCGGTGCGAAGCCAATAAGGATCGCCACGACCAGGAAGATCAAGATATGAAGATAGTCTTCAAGCATCTGGCGGCGACTCCAACAAATAACCCGTTTTAGGCGACAAAAAACCCGCTGTATGCTAGTTCAGACAACCTTTGGTGTCAAGCACCAGAGACCGCCCAATGCCATAAGATTCAACAGCTTAGCAAAGCCCAGAAGAAAAAAGGCGGTACCCGCATGCGGGTACCGCCTTTTTGTAATGGTGCCGACGGCCGGACTCGAACCGGCACGGCTTGCGCCACTGCCCCCTCAAGACAGCGTGTCTACCAATTCCACCACGTCGGCAAGCTCATTAGTATTATCGCAGATTTTCAGTCTACCCGTGACGACATTATTAGGTTACTCGACAGAAGGTTAATCCTCTTCTGACGCTGAGCCCGGAGACGATTCTGCACTGCCTTCCACCCTCGTCCGATCCGCATCGACCGCCAGCGGCGGAAGATCATTAGTCGCCGCAGGCGACCCATCCGCGGGAACGACCGGCAGATCGCTGGTTGCCGAGGGTGCAGGCGTAGACTCAGGAGACCGCTCTTGCGAAGGGGCTATCGGAGCCGATAGATCCATCCCATCCATCAAGCCGCCCGGCTCGCTCACACGGGCCGCAAAGTAGGCGAGTGCGATACTGGTGACAAAGAACAGCGTCGCAATGATCGCCGTCGACCGCGACAAAAAGGAGCCCGAGCCCTGAGCACCAAAGACTGTCGACGAGGCGCCACTGCCGAAAGCGGCACCAGCGTCAGCACCTTTACCATGCTGAAGCAGCACCAGGGCGACCAGGCCGATCGCAAGAACCAGATGGAGGACGGTCAGGATGAGCTGCATGAGGTGTCTCGGTCCGCCGCGTGAGCCAGTCGGCCACGTCAGCTATCAGTTAGGCGTTCGCGTCGCCGGCCTTGCAGATCGCCAGGAAGTCGGAAGCCTTGAGTGCAGCCCCGCCGATGAGGCCGCCGTCAATATCGGCCTGCGCCATCAACTCAAGCGCATTCCCAGGCTTCATGCTGCCTCCATAGAGAATGCGCACCGCAGCCGCAACCTCCGCGCTCTTCTTGGCAATCCGAGCCCGCAAGAATGCGTGCACGTCTTGCGCCTGCTCAGGGGTGGCCGTGACCCCGGTGCCGATCGCCCAAACGGGCTCGTAGGCAATCACACCCTTGGCGATTGCCTCTGCACCAGCAGACTCAAGCACGGCATCAAGATGACGCGCAACGACCTCTTCGGTCTTGCCCTGCTCGCGCTCTTCGAGTGTTTCGCCGACGCAGAGGATCGGGGTCAACCCCTGAGCCACGACAACCGCATATTTGCGCGCAATGATCGCGTCGGTCTCGGCATTGAACAGACGACGCTCGGAGTGTCCCAGGATCGCGTAAGTGCAGCCAAAATCCCGCAGCATCGCCGCTGAAACCTGGCCAGTAAAGGCCCCGGATTCCTCGCGCGAGCAATCTTGCGAGCCATAGCGGATCGCGGTGTCTTTGAGCAGATCTTCGGCCAAATACAGGTATGGGAATGGCGGACAGACGGCCACTTCCGAGGCCTTGACCTCAGCGAGCCCGGCCTTGATGCCATTCAGCAGCTCGACCGTCTCGGCCTTGCTACCGTTCATTTTCCAGTTGCCTGCAATCAGGGGCTGACGCATGACTGTCTCCCGAATAAATTAGCCGATCATCATAGCGACCAACCTCGGCTCATGCAAGCCACCGGTGAACGAAAGAGGCTTCCGTCTTGCTGATCGGTGGCTTAGACTGTCGGCATGGCAAAAGGCAAGAAGAAACCCGGCACCCCAAGCAGCACCATCGCGCTGAACAAGAAGGCGAAGCACGAGTATCAGATCGAGCAACGCCTCGAGGCCGGGCTCGCACTCGAAGGCTGGGAGGTCAAGAGCATGCGCGCCGGCCGCGTCCAACTCAAGGAGGCCTACGTCAAGATCTTGCATGGTGAGGCCTTTTTGATCGGCTGCCACATCTCCGCGCTCCCCTCCGCCTCGACGCATGTCGACCCAGACCCTACGCGGACCCGCAAACTGCTGCTCAAGCGTACCGAACTCAGTCGCTTGATTGGCCAGACCGAGCGCGCCGGCTACACCCTGGTCCCGCTGGCCATGTACTGGCAACGTGGCCGCGCCAAGCTCGAGATCGGGCTAGCAAAAGGCAAGAAGCTCCATGACAAACGCGCCGATGCGAAAGACCGCGACTGGCAGCGCGAGAAGGAGCGGATCTTCAAGCAGCATTAGGCGCGCTTGCCTGCCCAAGACGCAGACTTTCTGGATACTGGCCTTAGGGTTGCCGCGCGACAGGCTCGGCTTCAAGCCCGCCTGTTGCTTGCGCTGCCTGCACCACAGCCTTACCAAGGCCGCGCGGATCGCTGGCAGCCTTCACCGTTCCGGCGGTCCGATCCCAAACAATCAGCTGCATGTTGCCAAAGTCCTGAGTCAGGGGCACCAAGCGATGCCCCCGCTCATAGAGTTCGCGTTGCACTACCTCGTCAAGCGCGTCAGCCTCAAAGACAAGCTCATCTGGCAGATACTGGTGATGGACGCGCGGAGCCGCCACCCAGTCCTGGGGATCACCGCCCTCAATGGCGGCGAGGATGCCCTGCAGCACCATGCTGATGATACGGCTCCCGCCTGGTGTCCCCAAGATCACGACCGCATCGTCGGAGGTCGCAAAGGTCGGGCTCATGCTGGACAGCATGCGCTTCCCGGGCGCGATCGCATTGGCAGCGCCGCCAACCAGACCATAGGCATTCGGCACCCCGGGCTGAGCCGCGAAGTCGTCCATCTCGTCATTCAGCAGTACACCTGTTGTCGGCGGCACGAAACCGGAGCCGAACGGATAGTTGATACTGAGCGTCGCCGCCACCCGGTTGCCTTCGGCATCGAGCACTGAGAAGTGGGTGGTATCCTGACCTTCGGGTTCAGGCGCTAAGGGCAGACTGGGTGTCGCGCGCACCGGGTCGATCCCGCGTGCAAGACCAGCGGTATAGAAAGGATGCGTCAACCGCTCAACCGGCACTTGGACCCGATCCGGGTCGCCAAGATAGTGCGCGCGATCTCGATAAGCGCGCCGCATCACCTCAACCAGCCGATGCACCCGATCGGCCTCACTGGATGCAGGCCCAAACCGCTCCTCAAGCGCCGCCAGCATGCCGAGCATCTGCACCAGTGCAACACCACCGGACGAGGGAGGTGCAGCGCTCAGGATCTGCCAGCCCTGGTAATGCCCGACGATCGGCTCACGCTCGATCACCTGATAGCTAGACAGGTCCTCCAGGGTCCAGATGCCACCAGCGGCCCGGGTGCCTTCAACCAGCGCCTGTGCGATCGGGCCCTCGTAGAAGCCGGCATGGCCCTGGGTCGCGAGTGCCTCAAGCACCAGCGCCAGCTCGGGTTGACGGATGATCGCACCGAGCTCGGGGACCTCACCTGTATCGAGAAACTGGGCCGCGGCAGCCGGCGACTCGCGCAGCACGTCTAACCGCCAGGCCGCCATCCGCCGATAGATCTCATCGACCGCGAAGCCCTCGCGGGCTAGCCGGATAGCTGGGGCCAAGCTTTCAGCAAGCGGGCGCTTGCCGTAATGCTCCGCGAGGTGAACGAGCGCCGCCGGCTCACCCGGGATACCCGCAGCCAGCGGCCCATTGAGCGAAGCCCCTGCGATCAGTTCACCCGCCTCATCAAGATAGAGGTCGCGATGGGCAGCCAGGGGCGCACGCTCGCGCCCGTCGATCATGACGTCCCTGCCAGTGGCCGCCTGATGCAGCAACCAGAAGCCGCCGCCGCCAATGCCAGAGCTGTAAGGCTCAACCACTGCGAGCGCCGCACTCACCGCTATCGCCGCATCAAAGGCATTGCCTCCAGCAGCCATGATCGCCAGACCCGCATCGGTGGCCGCAGGATGCGCTGTGGCGACGGCCATCGCCGGCACAGGTAACGATGCCTGCATCTTGCCCGACGAGACGCTCGGGTCAGGCCCCTCGGCCAGCCCCAGGGCGGGGATCAACAGCAGCGCAAACAGCGCCAGCTGCAGAGGTCGAGACAGCGGCAAAAAAAGGCCCCCCAAGGGGGCCTTGAGAAGCCGAATCATCGGGCCCGAGTCAGCTGGATTCACCGGTGATGCGCTCGTACTTCGCCCGCAGCTCTTCTTCGGTCTCTTTGTTGTCAGGGTCGACGATGATGCAGTCGACCGGACAGACCTCGACGCACTGCGAGGTCTCGTAATGACCGACACATTCGGTGCAAAGATCCGGCTCGATCACATAGATCTCGTCACCTTGCGAGATGGCGCCATTTGGGCACTCGGGCTCGCAGACATCGCAGTTGATGCATTCGTCAGTGATGATAAGCGCCATAATTCTACTCCTGCGCGTGCAGATATTCGGAACGGAAGTTAACAAAGACCGGGAAAACCCCGTTGTGGGAGGCGAACGCGATGAACGCCCTAACTTCAGGTCAACAGCTCAGGTCAACAGTCTGAAGGCTGCCGAGCCTACCAGCGTCCGTTCGCTGTGGACATTGGGATGGCGCAAAGTTTATCCAAACCGCTGACGCAATGCAGCATGCACGCTCGGTGCGACGAACGCCGAGACATCTCCACCCAAGCGAGCGATCTGCTTGACCAGCGACGAGGAGATATAGGCATACTGCTCGGCTGGTGTCAGAAACAGGGTCTCGATGTCTGGGGCCATGCGTCGGTTCATCCCAGCGAGCTGAAACTCATACTCAAAGTCCGAGACCGCGCGCAGACCACGCATGATGACATGCACCTGGGCAGAACGCGCGAAGTCGACCAGCAGACCCGAGAAGCAAACCACCTCGACATTGCGCATCTGCTCACAGACCGAGCGCACCAGATCAACCCGTTCATCCGCTGAAAAGGTCGGGTCCTTTGCGCTGTCTCGCGCTACGGCCACCACCACCCGATCATACAGCCGAGAAGCACGGGCGATCAGGTCACTGTGACCGTTGGTGATGGGATCGAACGATCCTGGATAGACGACGCTACGCAAGCGGTTTTCTCTGCTCAAGGTTGATCCTGACGCGAGCATAGCAGAGTCAGCACCCGCCAAGGCGCCTCGATCACAGCTTCACCCTCAGGCTGAAAGCCGCTGGCAGCCGATATCAGCGCTCGGGATTAGTCTCCGCCAGCGCATAGCGCACCTGTCCGGCGCGCTTGTCGCGCAACCATCGCCAGTCAGTGGGCAGCACCGGGAGCGCGGTTGCGCTATCGGTCTCGACGTAGACGCGCGCACTGGCAGCCAGCCAGCCACGCTGAGCCAACATCTCCAGCGTCGGCGCCAGCAGGTCAGCGGCAAAGGGCGGGTCCAGGAAGCAAATATCGAACGGGGTCACCGGCGACCGCGTCAGCCAAGCCAGTGCATCCGCGGCGTAGACGCTCAACTGTTGAGCACCAAGCGCGGCCCCATTGGCCCTCAGCATGCCAACAACCGCAGGACTGCGCTCGATCTGGATGACCCTTGCTGCACCTCGAGATGCGGCCTCTAGACCAAGGGCACCGCTGCCCGCAAAGCAGTCCAAGCAGCGACTGCCCTCGATCACAGGCGCCAGCCAGTTGAACAGGGTCTCGCGCACCCGATCCGGCGTCGGGCGCAGCCCAGGCTGGGAGGCGACAGGCAGCCGCCGGCCGCGCCAGCAGCCGCCGATGATCCTGATCCGTCCGGGCTCAGTCACTGCTGCTGTTACCGATTGAGGCGGCTTGAGGCGGCTTGAGGCGCCGATGTAGTTTGGCCCTGAGCAGGCTCAGCAACACCACCTACCGCCACCTGGGCCAGTCGTGAAGGGTCCACCCGGCGCTGGAAGGCGTCGCGGATCTGCTCGGCGGTCAGTGCGCGGATGCGCTCAGGAAAGACCTCGAGATAATCGAGCGGCAGATCATAGAAGCCGATCACCGCCAGATAGCTAACGATTTTGCCGTTGCCGGCGATGCGCAGCGGGAACCCGCCGGTGATGTTTTTCACCGCGGCCTCAAGCTGCTCATCGGTCGGCCCCTCTTCAATGAAGCGCCTTAGGGTATCCAGAAGCACAGCCTGAGCCTTGGCGGCTTGGGCGTTTTGGGTTTGCAGACCCATCACCAGCGGGCCCTTGCCTGCCAGCGGCAAGAAGTAGCTGTAAACGCTATAGGAAAGCCCACGCTTCTCGCGTACCTCCTCCATCAGCAGCGAGACCAGGCCGCTGCCTCCGAGGATATGATTGCCGAGATACAGGGCAAAGTAATCGGGGTCTCCCCGACGCATGCCGGGCTGACCGAGATAGAGATGCGTCTGACTGGAGGGAAACGCGATTTCCTCAACCCGCGCCTGCTCAAGTGCTGGGACCGGCGGCAAGGGCGGCGGCGCCCCGGCGCTGGGCAGCTCAGCGGAGATGCGGGTAGCCATGACCTCCGCCTCGGCACGCTCGAGCGCCCCGACGATGGCAATGGTGGCGTTCTCCGCCCCGTAATAGCGACCGTGAAACGCCTGCAGATCGTCCCTGGTGAGGGCAGCGACAGCCTCAGGCGTACCACTTGGGTCAGATGCGTAAGGATGATCGCCAAAGATCGCTCGATAGAGCGCCTTTTGGCCGATGGTCCCAGGGTCCTGCTCAGCGAGACGCAGCGAGGTCAGTCGGTTCTGCCGCACGCGATCGAACTCGTCCGCATCGAAGGTCGGTGCGCTCAAGACCTTGATCAGTGTCTCCAGCCCCACCTCGAGTGCATCAGGCTCAGTCAAGGAGCGCAATCGCGCGAAGCTGGTATCACGATCAGTCCCGGTCCCCAACTCGGCGCCAACCGCCTCGACGCGTTCGGCGATGGCATCGGCATCGAAGTCACCCGCACCTTCGGTCAGCATCGCTGAGGTCAGCGAGGCAAGACCAGGTTGATCGCCATCACGTGCGCTTCCAGCGTCGAACACCACTCGCAGGTCGACCATCGGCAATTCGTCGGCAGCAACGAACAGCACCTCGGCCCCAGACGGCGTTTGCCAGGTCTGGATCTCGGGAACCGCCTGGACCATCTGCGCCCAGAGCAAACCGAGTCCGATCAAGCCCAGCCGCAGCGGATCAGCGCCGCCTGTCTGGAAAAAGCCTGTCTGGAAATGCCTAGTGAACATTGCGAGCGCCTCCCAACATGGCCGTTGCCGGCGGCGCATCAGCTGCATCTGGCGTATCTGGCGTATCTGGCGTATCTGGCGTATCCAAGGATTGTGGCTCCAGCAGCGCAAGGGTGCGATGCTCGTTGATCAAGTAGCGCTGAGCGACATCTTGTATCTGTGCTGGGGTCACCGCCGACAGCCGCTCGACGGTTTGATCGACCAGCTCCCAGCCGAGCCCCACAGTTTCCAGCTGGCCGAGCAGCATCGCCTGATAGAAGACGCTATCGCGCTCGTAGACCTTGCCGGCAATTAGCTGACTGCGGATGCGCGCCAATTCCTGCTCGCTGACAAGCTCGGACTTGAGCCGTTCCAGTTGAGCCAAGATCGCTGCCTCCAGGGCCTCAACTGAGACCCCCTTGGCCGGCGTGGCATCGATCAACAGCATGCCCGAGAGCCGATTGAAGGCGTTATAGCTGGCGCCAACCGAGGCCGCGACCCGATCACCGCGAACCAGATTACGACTGAAGCGAGCGCTCGAGCCCGCATCCAGCACCGAGACCAACATCTCCAAAGCATAGGGCTCCCAGGGCTGCTCGGCATCCATCAGCGCCGGCGTCTTCCAGCCCATCAGCAGATACGGCTCCTTTGCCGGAGCCGCGACCACAAGCCGCTTCTCACCGCGCTGCTTAGGCTCCGCACGCGGGCGCGGCTGCAGATCCGGGCCAGGCTCGAGCGGACCAAAGTGCTTCTCGGCGAGCGCGAAGACCTCAGCCGGAACGACGTCGCCAACCACGACCAGGGTCGCGTTGTTCGGCGCATACCACATCCGATACCAGTCCCTGAGGGTCTCGACGTCCATCACATCCAGATCAGCCTGCCAACCGATGATCGGATTGCGATAGGGCGAAGCCGCATAGGCGGTGGCGTTGAATTGCTCGAAGGTCAGCGCCTTTGGGTCATCGTCGGTTCGCAACCGGCGCTCCTCCTTGACCACCTCGATCTCTTTCGCAAACTCATCGGTGGGCAATGCCAGGTTGCGCATGCGGTCGGCCTCGAGCTCGAACGCCACCTCGAGCCGATCCGCGGCCAGGGATTGGAAATAGGCCGTGTAGTCCCGGCCGGTAAAGGCATTCTCATCACCACCATTCTCGGCGATGATGCGCGAGAATTGACCAGGCGCCAGACGCTCGGTGCCTTTAAACATCATGTGCTCAAGTGCATGCGAGACACCGGTGACACCACCGTGCTCATAGCTCGAGCCGACCTTGTACCAGACCTGCGAGGTCACGATGGGCGCGCGAGCATCGCGCTTGACGATGACCTTGAGCCCGTTCTCGAGCAGGCGCTCCTGCACCTTGGGGCCGCCAGAGAGGAGGTCGCTGCTGGCAACCTCGTCGTTTGTTTCGGATTTTTCGGCTGTTTCCGCCGCTATCCGCTGCGGAAAGACGAGTATCCCGATGCCCGCGGCAAGGACAGCGGCAAAGAGCTGTTTGATGAAGAGCTGTTTGATCATGAGATAGGATCGGTCGAATCAGCGTAACCTGACTGGAAACTCACTTGTCTGGAAAGTTGGCGACGTACGCGCGTTGTTACAATATGGCGGCCCGGTCACTCTAGCACCGAAATCGCGCGGCCTCATCGACTCGCTCGAGTCATCAGATTCAGTCAACAAGCCTCAGTCAACAAGCTTCACCTAACAAGCACTACTACCAAACAAGTTGTCATAGCACCCATGTTCGGATTCGGAAAGAAAAAACAGCGTCAAGCGGAAGCCAAGGACGCCGACCAGATCGCCGACCAACCGCTGACGCCCAGCGCGCACGGACGAGAGGCTGAGCTGCCCGCGTCGAGCAGACCCTCGTTTGGACTGCTAGACAAGCTCAGGCGGGGAACTGCGCCGGAGTCGACAACGGGCGCAAAGCCAGAGCCGAGGTCGGCGCAGAAGACGACCTCAGAGCCAGCAAGGGCTGAACAGGCGCTCGATGAGCCGCCGCAGTCCCGGCATCAAGGTGTTGATGCGCCCGCCGAGGGCGAGCCCGGCCAGGGCCGCCTTGGCGAGGCCATCGCCCGCGCCACAGCCAAGCGCGAAGAGGATGACGCGCAACAACGGCGCCTGTTTGCCGGACTCAAGGCCGGACTGGCGCGCACCCGGGCGATCTTGAATGCCGATATTGGTGACTTGGTCTCGGGCCGAACCGAGATCGACGAAGACCTGCTCGAAGAGCTAGAGATGTTACTGGTCGCTGCAGATGTTGGCGTGCCAGCCACGCGTCGCATCATCGACGACCTCGCCTATCGGATAAAGCGGCGCGAGGCGCTAGAGCCGGACGCCTTTCTCGCCGCACTGCGACGTGAGCTGTCCGACATCCTGGTCACCAGCACGACACCGGTCAAGCAGCCAGCGCAGGGCCGACCCCAGGTGATCCTCATGGTCGGCGTCAACGGCGCCGGAAAGACCACAACGATTGGCAAGCTCGCGCGGCAACTAAAAGACGAAGGCAATAGCGTCATGCTCGCTGCTGGCGATACCTTCCGTGCCGCCGCCGTCGAGCAGCTACAGAGCTGGGGCGAGCGCAATCAGGTACCCGTCATCGCCCAGCACACCGGCGCTGACCCGGCCTCGGTGATCTACGATGCGCTACAAGCGGCCACCTCACGCGGCATCGATGTGTTGATCGCCGACACCGCTGGGCGCCTGCACACCAAATCGAACCTCATGGAAGAACTGAAAAAGATCGCGCGGGTGATGAAAAAGATCGACCCAGAGGCGCCGCATGAGGTGATGTTGGTGGTCGACGCGACGGCTGGGCAGAATGCACTGCAGCAGGCGTTGCAGTTCAACGAGACCTTGCCGCTCACTGGCATCACCCTGACCAAGCTCGACGGCACGGCCAAGGGCGGCATCATCTTTGCGATCGCCGACCGGCTCAAGGTGCCATTCCGCTTCATCGGTGTCGGCGAGAAGGTGGAAGACCTGCGCCATTTCGACGCCGATAGCTTCCTTAATGCGCTGCTGAGCCCGTGATCCGTTTCGAGCATGTCAATAAGCGTTACCCGGCGCGTGGCGAGGCACTGAAAGACCTCAGCTTCGAGCTCGCCGCTGGTGAGATGACCTTCCTGACCGGCCACTCGGGCGCTGGCAAGAGCACGCTGCTCAAGCTGATCGGCCTCCTTGAACGACCGACCCGCGGCCAGGTGATCGTCGATGGACGCTCACTCGGCGAGCTGCCGCGTCGACGCATTCCTTTTCATCGGCGCCGCATCGGCATGATCTTTCAAGACCACCGGCTCCTCAATGATCGCAGCGTCTATGAGAATGTGGCGCTGCCGCTGGCAGCCGCTGGCCTGCCGAACCGGGAGATCGGCCGCCGGGTGCGCGCAGCCCTCGACCAAGTCGGTCTCCTGGCCTTCGAGCGCGCGCAGCCGGTTGCGCTGTCCGGCGGGGAACAACAGCGGGTCGGAATCGCGCGCGCCATCGTGGGCCGCCCCCCGATCATCCTCGCCGACGAGCCCACCGGCAATCTCGATCCCGAGCTCGCGGGCGAGATCTACGATCTGTTCGAGCGCTTCCATGAGGTCGGCGTCACCCTAATGATCGCCACCCATGATCAGGAGCGGATCAGCCGCATGGCCTATCGCATCCTTCGGTTGCACCAAGGCCGGTTGGTTGCCGACTCTGGGAACTGGTAGATGGCACAACGTCAAACGCGATCTCTGCGTCACCGGCAAGGCAACCGCCATGTCGGCAGCAGCGGCCTGATCCAGCGCCGATTGTCGGCCTGGCTCGAACAACATCGCGAGACCGCGATCTCGACACTGTACCGAATGCTGCAGCAGCCACTCGGCACCCTCATGACCCTGTCCGCGGTCGCGATTGCGCTCGCATTGCCGACCGCGCTCGTCGTCGCCCTCGACAATGTGAAGCGACTCGGCGGCGACTGGCAGCGCAGCGCCTCCGTCTCGGTCTTTCTCGAAGCCGAGATCGATGAAGCGCAGGGGGCGCAGCTAGGACAGCGCTTGCAGCAATTCTCAGAGGTCGAAGCGCTCAGGCTCATCTCGCGCGCTGAGGGATTGAGCGCGTTTCGCGCCTACAGCGGCCTTGGCGCTGCACTGGATCAGCTGAGCGAGAACCCGCTGCCCGTGGTGCTCGAACTGCAGCTTAAGCCCGCAGCGCTCGAGCCTGCCCCATTGACCGCGTTGATTGAGCGCATTGAGGCACTCCCCGAGGTCGACTTCCTGCGCGAGGACGCGCACTGGGCACAACGCTTCCAGGCCATTCTTGCCCTCGTGCAGGCCGCTGTTGCACTGCTCGCGCTGCTGCTCGGGCTTGGTGTGCTGCTTGTGGTCGGCAACAGCATCCGACTCGAGATCGAGAATCGCCGCGACGAGATCCGCATCATGGGCCTAGTTGGCGCCACGCCTCGCTTTGCCCGTCGCCGATTCCTCTATAGCGGCGCTTGGTATGGCCTGTTCGGCGGCCTGCTCGCTGGACTGCTCGTCACCTTGATGGTCTGGCTCCTCTCCGCTCAGGCTACCAGTATCGCCGCCGTCTACCACAAGACCTTCAGCATCCAGGGTCTCGGTCTCGCAGACTTTGGCGCCTTGCTGCTCGGCAGCACGCTGCTCGGCATCATCGGCAGCTGGATCGCGGTCGGCCGCCACCTTGATCTCTGCGACGATCTTTAAAGCCGACTGTCAGCCGATCCTAACGCCTAACGTTGACGCCGATTAACGGAAACGGGCGAACTTGTTGAGTACCAAGGCATCGAAGACTTAACACCAAAACCGGTAGATCAGCGAGGGTATCTTCGGTATTGTCTAGCCTTTGACATAGGAACTTTCCGTTCAAAGCCTGCTCGAAAACCCTGTCGCGACTATTGTGAAACGTCGCCAAGCCTGCTAGCATTATTCCCGAGCAAAACACTAGGGTATTCCATCATGACCAACGACATCGCGGCCATTGGAACGTTATCGACTGGCAACATCGATAGTTACATCTCGAGCGCCTACCAGATTCCCGTCCTAACCGCCGAAGAGGAGCGCTCCCTCGCCATCAGACTGCGCGACAACGGGGACATGATGGCAGCGCGACGCTTGGTGCTGTCACACCTGAGATTCGTCATCCGAATTGCCCGTGGCTACCTCGGCTACGGCCTTCCGCTGCCCGACCTGATCCAAGAAGGCACCGTCGGCCTAATGAAGGCAGTGCGCCGCTTCGATGCCGACGTCGGCGTTCGGCTCGTTTCCTTCGCTGTGCACTGGATTCGCGCCGAGATCCACGAGTACATCCTGCGCAACTGGCGCATCGTCAAGGTGGCCACCACCAAGGCTCAGCGTAAGCTTTTCTTTAATCTTCGCAGCTCGAAGAAGCGCCTTGGCTGGTTCACCAAGCAGGAGGTCGATGACGTCGCCGCCGATCTCGGCGTCAAGCCTGAGACCGTCCTCGAAATGGAGTCGCGGCTCTCGAGCCACGATATGTCCTTCGACGGACACGAGGACGATGACGACGAATCGCCCTCTGCCCCCTCAACCTATCTTCCAGATATGCGGATGGAGCCTGGCACCGCCCTTGAGCGTGAAGACAACGACGACTGGCAGCGTGAGCGCCTGTTCGCCGCACTCGACCAGCTGGATGAGCGCAGCAAGACCATCCTGCGCGAGCGTTGGCTGAACGAACGCAAGCAGACGCTGCACGAGTTAGCCCAGCAATTCAATGTCTCAGCCGAGCGCATTCGCCAGATCGAGAAGAACGCCATGACCAAGCTGCGCGTCCAGCTCGAGCTCTAAAGCCAGCCAGACGCCAGATCTGACAGCTCGAACTCGGATCTGACAGCTCGCTCTGCCAGCGAGCCATCAGGCTCGTCTCCAACAACAACCTGCAAGGGCCCTGCATCGGGGCCCTTGCGCGTTGAGCAAAAACCCAAAGCCGGGCATCATCCAGCGGACGAGAAACACGGGTCCACAGCGTTCGAGTCGAGCGCGGGATTCACCAAACGCTGAGACTGAATGATGCCCCACTCCACGCCCTCGAGACAGCCGCATGCCCGTATCAGCCTGATCGGCTTGCTTGGCAGTCTGCTCCTCGCGCTTCCAGCCCTGACGGCAGCCGCTGTCCCGGCAACACCCTTGATGACGCTCTACAAATTCAACGGCCCGCTTGAGATGCCCTTTTATAGCATCGGGGCCAATGGCCCAGGTAGCCCAGCTGGCAGCCTGGCCCAGGGCACTTCGGTGATCCCCTGCCTTGTCGTTCGAAACGGGCGCGCACTCACTGATGCGAAAGGCACCCCATACGTTGGCTTCGAGGTGGTCGTCGATCCGTCCAAGCACAACGGCCAGGCCGCCACGCGCAAGTTCGAGCAGATCTTCGCCGAGCGCGCGTCACTGAAGGTCGAGAATCATCATTGCGATAGCAGCGTCCGTTACGTACTGAACGTGCGCGACCTCTATGTGCTCAAGAAGCCGCCCTTCTTCGATCCGCCCGGCAAGGGTGACCCCGCGGCCGCCGAGCGCGCCGGCAAGACCGAGCTGGACAAGATCATTCGGGTCTTCCACAACTCCCCCGAGTGCGCCGCTGTCGATCGAGACGCCATCGGGCGGCGCGCCCGGCTCGCCAGCGCTTGGAACCGCTTCATCGCCAAGCACGACGGGCGCTGGGACGCCACCACTCTCGCCCGCGCCAAGCACTTGGACTACAGCATGCGCACCGCCATCTTTGAGGGGCATCTCGATCGCGGCTGCACCGCCTATGGGGCCTGCGAGCGCAACGTCGTCGTGCTCTCGATCCGCAATCGCGGGGTTGGACAATGCCTAAAGCGACAGGGCTGCAAGTTCCCCGGCGACTTCCAGGGCATCTCCTCGGATGTCGGCCAATACAATATCTGGGACGCCTACCTGACCCAGATCTCCGGCCTCACCTCTTGCTATCTGCGCACTGATCTCGCCAACCAGGGCGATTACCCTCTGTATCAGGGCATCTACAGCCAAAGTGTCGGCGACGCCGAGACCATCCTCTACGGCGGCACAGCAGCATTGACAACCCTCTTCCCCGGCAACAGCCTCAATGACCTGACTGAGCTACGCCACTACTACCATCCACCAGCGATGGGCAAATGTTTTCCGCAGCATCAGCGGGTCGAATATATGTCGGGCGCGGTGGCTGAGAAGGGTTCCGACCATGTCTTGATCGCCAATACCCGGATTCAGGTTGACGACCGCGTCGGCAGCGGCTACCGATTCAAAGCATTCCGCTTCGATCAAGAAGGGCCCATCGATGCGGTGCGCGTCGAGGACAATTACCCGGGCTTCATCGTCGATGGCCGAAAGGTCAGCCTCGGTGGTGGTGGTGGCTGCACGCCCTATGGCGTCTCCAGTGGCTGCCGCTTTTCGAACATTGGCCGCTACCGGCGCACCCCAAGCTGGCTCACCGCCGGCAAGCCGCTTGCGCTCAACTGCCGCATTCAGGATCGCGGCGCATCCTGCAGTGGCAGCGGCCGCGAACACTCCGTCACCGTCGGCGGCGCTTGCGACATCGACATGATGCCGGTCTCAGGCGTGCATTGATCCGCGCTACTCTGGGCTCTCGCCCAAGGTCTGATAGTACTGCTTGATGTCTTCGCCGATCGTGGCCGTGATCTGATAGAAGACCTCGTGCGAGACCCGGACTGGCGCATCGTCGACCTGATCGGCCTGGGCACAGGTCTCGGCGATGAGCCGATAGAGATAGTTGAGCACGAAGCGCGGCTGGCGCAGCTTATCAAGGGCGCCGAGGATCTCGCGCTGCGGGATCACTGACGCGAACAGCTGATCGAGCGGATAGGGGTCGGTGGGATCTTCGCGACAGATACGTAAGCGCGCGGACATCATGTCGAACAGCTGCTTATCGCCCCAGCGGAACGGATAGATGATCTTCTGCTTGTCGAAGCGTGCCTCATTGGCCTTCTCCGAACTGGCCTTGCGCACCGCCTCATAGAGCTGCCGCGGTAGCAACATCTTAAAGCTGAGGTTCGGATGCAGTTGCAGGATGCGATTGTTCCAGAGCGGCCAGACGAAGTCCTCCATGCGCTCGCGGTCACCATTGATTAAAGAAGGCTCGTCGACCTTGTCCATCACCACCACGATCTGCTGATAGCCAAGGCTGAGCACGACATCGATGAACTTGGTGGCGAACAGCCGGCGCACATCGTCGTCATCACGCCAACCGGTCCGCTTGACATCCTGGTCCTTGAGGTAACCCTGGGGAATCGAGCGCAGTGCACGCTCGACATCCTTGGCATTGCGGTCCCGCACCAGGATCTCTCGTTCCGCTGCGCGCGCAACGCCGCGATAGAAGGCGCTGCGGACCAAGGGCAACAGGCCCAGCGAGAGCAGTGCGGCGCTGGACTCCTTGAGACTCGCGAAGAAGCCACCAATCAGTCCCCGTGGCATCAAACGCTTGGAGAGTGACGTCATGATGCGGTTATAGCGATCTGGGGGACCGCTGACATAGAAGGCCATCAGCATCATCAGATCATGACGCCGGTATTGCTCCAATTTCTCCAAGTGGAGGTCAGCATCCTTGACCTCCTTAAGCAAGGCCTCCATGCCACAGACCAAGATCGCATCCAGATGTTGGGCAAGGCCAAAATCCTTCAGCGTCACCGCCACCTCGCGGCGCCGATCCTGCTCCCGCTTGCGCTTGAAGGCTTCGAGGAAGCCGTTGAAGTCATCGTAGTGCAGCAGCAGGATGCGCTTCTGCTCCTGATCCCCATCCTGATGCAGGTGGTTGAAGTGCTGGATATTCTTTTCCAACGCTAGGCGCAGGGCTGACTTGCCGCTGCCCTTGACGCCAAAGATCATCGAGGTACCGCGTCCTGGCGGATCTCCGAAAAACTTGTCCCAAGCCTGATGATTGAAGGTGTAGCCGGCCTGGTTGAGCAGATCCTCGAAGACCTTGTCGTTTTGCGCTTCTTCCTCGATGAACGGGTTACGCACCAGTCCATGAGATTTTAGGAACTGAGCCATCGCAATGGACATGGACAGAAATACCTATTTCGACGAATGGCAGCCTGCCGATCGCTGTCGACTAGCCGTCCAGGAGACGGGAGTATCAGACGCGGGCTGGCTCTCGGGGATCAGGGATGAGCGCCACCGACACAGGGAGTTGGCGGCCGCCAGCGCCGATCAGAGCTTTGGCGAGTGCTCGATGATGATGAACAATAGTATGCCAAACGAAACAGCCAGCATAATCAGGCGCGAGGTCATTGACTTCGAAACATAGCCATGGAGCTTGCGCTTGATCTCACAGATAAAACCGCCTTCCGGGGCCTTGCGCATCCGGCACAAGTGCAGCGCTAAACGGGCAAGGAGCCGCCGAGCGATATCAAAGACGGAATACAGAAAGACGACGAGCGCGACAAAGGTCGCGATGCCGAGCAACCAATTTTCGAGATAGCCCATGATGATATTCCAGGATTTAGGTCTTGGACAGGGGTCTCATTGTCTACCCTTTGCCCGCTAGGGTCTATCCTGCCACAGTGTCTCAGCGGTGTCTTTGAGATCTATGGGTCAATGGGCGTTCGCTCAGGCATCAAACGTCAGGCGTCAATGCGCAAACAGCGAGCGCTGTGCGTCTTGCTGAGCTGAATCGATTGCGGATAGGCTAGCGCGCAGTCCGGGATGGCCCAAGGGCAGCGCGGATGAAAGTGGCAACCGGCCGGAGGTGCAGCCGGTGACGGCATGTCGCCCTCGAGCCGGATGATCTGGTGACGCTCAGCCTTATCCATCATCGGCACCGCCGAGAGCAGGGCTTGGGTATAGGGATGGCGGGGCTCATCAAGCACCTCGGCGGCCGTGCCCTGCTCGACGACACGGCCTAGATACATGACAGCGACCTCATGCGCCAGATAGGCGACGACCGAGATATCGTGGGTGATGAACAGGTAGCTGAGCCCCAGCTCATCCTGGAGCCGCTTGAGTAGATTCAGGATCTGCGCCTGCACCGAGACATCCAGGGCGCTGGTCGGCTCATCGCAAACGATCAGCTTGGGATCGACCGCCAACGCCCGCGCAATGCAGATACGCTGGCGCTGGCCGCCGGAGAACTCGTGCGGATAGCGGTCCATCGCCTGCTCACCAATGCCGACCTGCTCTAACAGCACCGCGACCCGACGCCGTCGTGCCGAGCGGCTCTTCTCGAGCCCGAGCGACTGCAGCCCCTCTCCCACGATGTCACCAACCAGCATGCGCGGATTCATCGAGGCGAAGGGATCTTGGAAGATGATCTGCAGATCCTTGCGGTAGCGGCGCATCTGCCCGGCCCGAATCGATGCCAGATCAACCCCCTGGTAGCGCACCTGGCCGCCCGTGGGCGGTTCGAGCCGCAGGATCGCTTTGCCAATGGTCGTCTTACCGCAGCCCGACTCGCCGACCAAGGCGAGGGTCTGCCCGGCCTTCAGGCGCAGATCAACCCCATCGACGGCCTTTACCTGACCGACCCTGCGGCGAAACAGACCACGCTGGATCGGAAAGTGCACCTGCAGGCCATCGGTCGCCAGCAGTGGCTGCGGCTCAGGCTCAGTCACCGATGCGGCCGGAGCCGAGGGCGCCTCCAGTGTTTCGGCATCCGCGGGTTTTGCTTCCGGTTCTGGTTCTGGTTCTGGTTCGACTTGGATGCTGTCTGCTGCAAGCCCCCTAGCGGCTGTCTCCTCGAAGCGGGCCGGCCCCACGGCCCAAAGCAGGCAACGCACCTGCTGCTCAGGATTGGGCTGATACCAGGCAATCGGGGCGTTACGGCAGGCGGATACAGCATCGCCACAGCGCTCGGCGAAGCGACAGCCAACAAACGGCTGATCGAGGGGCGGCACCCGCCCCGGAATCACCGCTAGCTCACCACGGCGCTTGCTCGCGCTGGGCACGCTCTCCATCAGCTTGCGGCTATAAGGATGCGCCGGTGCGGCAAAGAAGGCATCGACGCTGGCCTCTTCGACGATTTGACCGGCATACATCACCGCTAGCCGATCCGCTGTCTCGGCGACCACACCCAGATCATGAGTGATCAGCAACACCGCCATCCCAGTCTGCGCTTGCAGCCCCTTGAGCAGCTGCAGCACCTGCGCCTGGATGGTCACATCCAATGCAGTCGTCGGCTCATCGGCGATCAGCAGCTGTGGATCACCGGCCAACGCGATCGCAATCATCACCCGCTGCTTCATTCCGCCCGAGAGCTGATGCGGAAACTCGCCGGCGCGCTGCGCAGGGTCGGGGATACCGACCGCGCGCAGCAGCTCGACCACGCGCTCGGCAACCGCTGTCTTCGACAAGCGCTTGTGCAGACGCACCGCCTCGGCGATCTGCTCCCCCACCTTGAGCACCGGATTCAGCGAGGTTTGCGGCTCTTGGAAGATCATCGCCATGCGCCCGCCCCGCAGGCTGCGCATCTCACGTTCGGTCAGCGCCAGCAGCTCGTTGCCCTCGAGCTGCACCGAGCCGCCCAGGATGCGGCCCGTCAAGGGCAGCAGCCGCATCAAAGACAAGGCCGTCATCGACTTGCCACAGCCTGATTCGCCAAGCAGGGCCAGGGTCTCACCGCGCCGGATCGAGAAGCCGATGCCATCACAAACCCGCACTGGGCGCTCTCCGCGCCCCAGCTCGACGGTCAGATTGGAGACATGAAGCAAGTCATCGCTCATCGAGACAGGCCCAGGTGGCGGATCATCATTAGATAGGTCTTAGGCAAGGTCGCTCCCAGGCCATAAGGCGCCGACGCAGCACGCTCAGGAGACTGCGCGCAGTCGAGGATCGAAGGCGTCTCGAACCACGTCTGCAAGCAGATTAGCAGCCAGCACCAGCGAGAACATAAAGACAAAGGCGGCCAGGAGCGACCACCAGACCACCGGGTCACGCGCCAGCTCGAGCCGTGCGCTATTGATCATATTGCCCCAACTGTTCATGGTCGGGTCGACACCGATGTTGACATAGGACAGCACCGCCTCCGCCAGCACCAAACCGCTGAAATCCAGGACCAGCGTGATCATCACGATATGCAGGACATTGGGCAGGATATGACGCGCGATCACTCTCGAGTGGCGCACGCCCAGCGCGCGCGCGGCCAAGACGTAGTCGGTCTCACGCAGCTTCAGTGACTCACCGCGCAACAGCCGGCAGAGCCCAGTCCAACTGGTGATGCCGAGGATGATGCAAAGGAACAACAGACGCAGATCGGCGCGCTCGACCAGGCTCTGGAACTGATCGGCATGGTTAGTCATATAGACCTGCAACATCAGGATCGCGGCCGCGATCAGCAGCACGCCAGGGATGGAGTTCAGGGTTGTGTACAGGTACTGGATCACATCATCGGTGCGACCGCCGAAATAGCCGGCCATGATCCCCAGGATGACCGCCGCCGGCAACATCACCAGGGTGGTCAGGGTGCCGATCACCAACCCGGTGCGAATGCTCTTGAGACTCTGATAGAGCACATCTTCGCCCACTTTATCGGTGCCGAGGATATGGTACTTGGCCGCCCACTCCGCGGCGACGAGGCTGAGCAGGAGCATCAGCCCGACCGTGATCAAGGCGACACGCCAAGGGGCCTTGGTCTCGCCGCGCCAGATCGCACCTGCGCTGTCATGGAATGGCTGACGCCAGCGTAAGGCGAGCAGAGCGATCAGAGTCACCATCAGCGCGGCCCAGAGGGTCAGGCCCTTGACCAGCCCGAGGAGTCCTCGCAGCAGGAGATCGACGCCGCGCTGTGACGGATCAGCGAGGTGCGCCCCTCCGTGCTCAAGGCGCGGATAGCCACGGATCAAGCCGCCATCGGGCTGCTCGATCGGCTCCTTGACGAACAGATGGGTCGCAAAGGGGGCCGAGAAGGTCTTCTCCTGGCGCTCGCGCAGACCACTGAGCCAGAGATCAAGCACCGAAATGATCTGGGTCGAATAGGTTGAGGTTGGCTCCTCCGGCGCAGCAACCTCTGCCACGGACTCAATAAGCGGATGAAAATGCAGCGAGTCGAGCAGACCGATGCCGACATAGAACAGGATCACCACCAGTGCGGCAACACCCACCGGCGAGCGTCCCACCTGGCGCCAGGGCCCCCGTAAATGCTCATGGCGCGCGGCATAGAGCCCGAAGCCGACGCCAACCAGAATGAGCAGGAAAATCAGCGCATCGGTGATCAGAATGACCGGCACGGCAGCCTCCTCAAGACAGCCTGACCCTGGGGTCGACCAAGGTATAGGAGATATCGGTCATGATGAGACCGATGATGTAGAGCACCGAGCCAAGAAAGACCATCGCGCGCACGATCGAGAAATCCTGACGACTGATGGCATCGATGGTATAGCTGCCGAGACCTGGAACGCCAAAGAAGGATTCGATGATCAGTGCCCCCATGAACAGCAACGGCAGCACCGCGACCACGCCGGTGAGGATCGGGATCAAGGCGTTGCGCAGCACATGCCGAAACAGCAGGCTGCGCTCGCGCAGACCCTTGGCTCGGGCAGTGCGCACATAGTCGCGGTTGATCTCCTCAAGGAAGAAGGTGCGATAAAGCCGAGTGCTGCTGCCGATACCCGCGACCACCCCCACCACCACCGGTAAGATCAGGAATTTCAGCGCTTCCAGACCAGTGTCATAGCCCGAGATCGGCACCAGATGGAACAGCTTACCGATCAGGAATTGGCCGCCGATGATATAGAACAAACCGGAGATCGACATCATTGCGACCAATAGAACCACGCTACCAAAATCGATATAGGTCGCACGGAAGAACAGGATCATCAAGGCGTAGCTGATTGAGATCGCGAGCCCGACCAGCAAGGTTGGTAGCGCAATCGCCAGACTGGGCCACATGCGTTGGCGAATGTCGAAACCGATATTGCGACCGCTATCGGACTGACCGAAGTCGAACGCAAACAGCCTCAGCGACTTATCGAAGAAGATGGTGTCGGTCAGGGCGCCGAGCCCGCTGGCCTCGGCGTTGAACAGCAATGGCTTGTCGTAGCCATGCTCAGCCTTCCAGGTGTCGATCGCCTCCTGGGTCACGCGTTTGTCGCCAAGCTGCATCCGGGCCATATCGTCAGGCGAATTGACGACGAAGAACAACACGAAGGTGATCAGGTTGACGCCCACCAAGATCGGGATCGCGTAGAGCAGTCGACGCAGGATATAGGCGCTCATTGTGCCCGGCTCCGTTCGCGCCGGCGCGCAACGATCAACGCCGGGATGGCGCCCAGGATCAGGATCACCACCAGCAGCCCGATCGGCCAGAGCACGGGAGGGTTCCAGGCCTTGCGCAGCTGCTCGCGAATCTCGGGGTCAAGTCGGCGGTACTTGAGGGTGTTATTCGCCATCAGATTCGGCTTCACGTTCTCGAGCCATTGATGATGCAGGCTGAAGGATTGCGGATAGAAGCCGAACGACCAGGGCGCGTCATGACGCAAGATGGCGTGCATGCGGTCGATCACTGCCTGCCGTTCCGGACCATCATCCATGTTCTTCATCACCTCGAACAGCTGATCGAATTCCGGGTTCTGGTAGTTTGCCGCGTTTTCTCCGCCATCGACCTTTCGATTGGGCCCGTAGAGCAGAAAGAAGAAGTTCTCCGGGTCCGGGTAGTCTGCATTCCAGCCCCACATGAAGACCTGGCCGGTACCCTTGCGCATCTTCTCCTGAAAGCGATTGTAATCGGTGGCGCGCACGACCAGCTCAATACCCAACTTGGCGAACTGCTTGCGCATCCAGTTCAGGCGCGCCTTGCCGTCGGGGCCCGCGTCCATCGCCTCATAGTAGAGGGTCAAGGGACGGCCAGTCTCAGGATCACGGCCATCCGCATAGCCAGCCTCGGCGAGCAGCGCCTTGGCCTTTTCTAAGGGCTTGCGCACTGCGCGCCCATCTCGCCAGTCAAAGACGTAGGGATTGATCCCGGCCTCGCCATCGCGATGACCGAAGATGCCCGGCGGAATCGGTCCTTGTCCCTCGAGACCGCGGCCATTGGCGAAGATCGAGATGTATTCATCGAAATCGACCGCAATGCTGATCGCCTGGCGCAGCAAACGCGCGCGCTCGGTATCACCGCCGAGCAAAGGGTCGAGCATGTTGAAGCCCATATACCAGATCGAGGTTTGAACCGCCGTCAGCAGCTCGATGCCCTGCTCGCGCATCTCGTCGGTGAGGCCCGCCTCGCCCGCTGCATCGAACTGGATCGCCTGATCGAAGGCATCCGAGCTGATCCCGGAGCTGTCATAGTAGCCTTGGAGAAACTTGTTCCAGTACGGGATGCTTTCCTTCTCGAGACTATAGATGGCCCGATCGATAAAGGGCAGCGGCTTGCCGGCATCGGCGAGCAGACCCGCCGCCTGATCCTCTGGCATGCCCTGAGTCGGATAGCCTTCACCGTGGAAGTTCGGATTCCGGGTCAGCACCATGCGCAGGTTTGGATTATTCTCACTGAGCATGAAAGGGCCGGTGCCGACCGGGTACCAGTCCAGGGTGAGGTTATTCTGCTTCATTCCACGCTGCCCATAGAGGGCTTCGGCCTCCCAGGGCATGGGCGCGAAAAACGGCATGCCAAGCCAATAGACGAACTGCGGGTAACGGCCCTCGAGCCGAATCCGATAGCGGTAGCGATCAATGACCTCGGCGCCGTCGAACTCGACCTGGCGCAGGTCGAAGAATAGCCGCTCGCCCCCCACTGGAGTAGGCGCCATGGCCTCGATCCGTTTGGTCAAGTCCTGAAACCCCAAGATATGCTCGCCCATCAGCCCAGCGATGGGCGAATGCAGCCAGGACGTGGCGAGCCGCTTGATCTGGTAGACATAGTCTTCAGCGATCAGCTCACGAGTGCCGGTCTCTGGCAGATCATCAAGGGCATTGATCCGAGCGACCGCCTGAGGGTCGAGTTGGTGGTAAAGGTAACCACCATCATCGTCTTGGGCGAAGGCTGGATGCGGCTGATAGCGGATGCCGGGGCTAATCTCGATCAGATATTCGCTGATGGCGATCTGGCTCGGATCGGCATCCGCGGGCAGCGGCACCCCATCCGCGTCCAAATAGCGGACCTCGGGCAGCGCAACCGCGGTCAGCGGCACCAGCTCATAGGGCCGCTTCAGAAAGTGATATTGCAGTGGTGGCTCGTAGATCTGGGCAATGAAGGCATACTCGTTCGAGCTATACGAGCGCACCGGATCAAGATGCTTGGGCCGTTCGGTAAAGGCGCCATAGAGGATGTTTTTGCCCGACTGCGACTCAGGATAGGGGTTGTTCCAAGGCGGCTGACCGCAACCGCTCAACAGAAGCAGAATGACCATCGGCAACGGCAAGAAGCGACAGGCTCGCGACATAGATGCTTTCCGCGCTGGCTGAGTTTCTGTAACGTTAAGGGCTGCCTCGAGCATGGGCGGTCCACAGCGCCTCCCATCCTACACATTGTTCGCCTGGAGAGACTATATGGGCTTCTTGTCCGAGAAACGTATCCTGATTACCGGGGTTGCCAGTAACCGCTCAATTGCCTGGGGCGTTGCCCAGGCCATGCATCGCGAAGGCGCGACCCTGGCCTTCACCTACCAAGGTGAGAAGCTCAAGGGCCGCGTCGAAGACTTGGCATCGCAATGTGACGCCGAGTTCGTCCTCCCGCTCGACGTCTCCAGCGATGAGCAAATCCATGACTGCTTCGCCGCGCTCGGCGAACATTGGGATGGACTGGACGGAATCCTGCATTCGATTGCCTTCGCGCCCAAGGATCAGCTCGAGGGCGATTACGTCGACAGCGTCACGCGCGAGGGGTTCGCCGCGGCACAGGATATCAGCTCCTACAGCCTGGCTGCCTTGGCCAAGGCCGGGCGGCCGCTGATGCGGGGGCGCAATGGCGCCATCCTCACCATGAGCTATCTCGGCGCCGTCCGCGCCGTGCCCAACTACAACGTCATGGGGATCGCAAAGGCCAGCCTAGAGGCCAACGTGCGCTATCTAGCCGCCTCGCTCGGCCCGGAGGGGACCCGGGTGAACGCCGTCTCAGCAGGCCCCATCCGCACCCTCGCCGCAGCGGGCATCGCCGATTTCCGCTCGATGTTGAAGCAGGTGGAGGAGCGCACGCCGCTGCGACGCAATGTCACCATTGAAGAGGTAGGTAACGCCGGCGCCTTCCTCTGCTCCGACCTCGCATCGGGCATCACTGGTGACGTGCTCTACGTCGATACTGGTTATCACATCCTCGGTCTTGGCTAGGCTGAGACGCATGGTGGGCGCTCGCCCACCATGAACGTCGCAGCATGCCTCAACCCATGCACCCTTGACCCGGAAGAAGCTGTGCTTGCATCCTCTGGGTGGAGGCGCGCTGTGTATGAGCCTCAGAACGGTTCGTCGGAGCCGACCGGAGTACGCTTGATCTTCGCCCGCGCCTGCATCGCCGCCAACAACGCCTCGACATCAGCCGCCGCCAGCGTCTGGGTCAACATCTGCGACTCGGCCTCCAGCGCGCCCGCATCAAGCTGCGCCAAATCGCCATCCTGAACCTTGGAAAGCAGGACCACAAAGGCGTCCCCGGAGTCAGTCGCGCTGGCGCGACCAACGGACACTTCGCCTTCGGCGGCAGGGCGAGGCAATGAGAACGCAAGCTCCGTCACCTCGGGTGGCAGATCGCTCGCAGTCCGAGCAACCCGCAGATCTTCGACGATCTCGTAGCCTTCCGCGGCCAGGGACAAGGCCTCTCCAGCCTCTACCCGCGCGACGATCGCCTGGGCCTCTGCCTCAGCCGCATCAGCCGCTTGCTGCGCCTCGAGCAATGCGAGGATCTCGTCGCGTACCTCCTCTAGCGGGCGCACCGAAGGCTCGCGATGCTCGGCAACGCGCAGCACCAAGGCCAACAAGGCCTCGGGATCGGGCTCAATCAGCTCGCTGTTGTTGCCGAGCGCCAGCACCTCCTCGCTGAACGCGGCGCCAACCAGGCGCGGATTGGCAAACAGGCCTTCGCCACCACTGCGATCGATCCAGTCGCTCAGCTGCACCTCCAGCCCGAGGGTCTCGGCCGCGGGGATGAGGCTATCCGGTGATTCATAGGTCAGCGTCGCCAGCTGCTCTGCCTGCTCGAAGAAAACACCCTCAGTACTGCCGCTACTCAAATCAGCGATGAGCGACTCCTTTACCGACTCGAAGGGCTGCGGCTGGCCACCACGCACCTCCAAAACCTCGACGAGGTGATAACCAAAGCGGCTGCGCACCGGCTCGCCCAAGGTCTCGGGCTCGAGCGCAAAGACCGCCTGTTCGAAGGCCGCATCAAACGCACCGCGGCTAACCCAGCCTAGATCGCCCCCCTGATCGGCGCTGCCCGGGTCGTCAGAGACCTCGGCCGCGACCGCCGCGAAGGGCTCGCCAGCGATGATCCGCTGGCGGATGATCTGGAGCCGCTCACGCGTCTCTTCGAGCCTTTGTTGATCGGCATCGGCTGGCAGGCTCAGCAGGATATGGCGAACCTTGCGCTCCTCAGGAACCCTGTAGTCATCCCTCTTGAGCTCATAGTGCTCACGCAAGCTGGCCTCGTCGATCGACTGGTCGGGCGCCGACAGCTCAGCCGCATCCAGTAAGAGATAACGAACACGCACCTGCTCCGGCGTTGCAAACCGCTCCGGATGGCTGTCGTAATAGTCGGCAATGGCCTTATCCGTCGGCGGATCGACAGCGGCCTCGACTGATGACTTGGGCACTCTCAGGTAGGAGAGGATGCGCTCCTGATGCACCAGTTGCGCGCTCCGCTCAGCCAAGGCATCGGTGATGAACGCGGTCTCACGGATAGCGCGCGGCAACTGGCTGAGCAGCAGTTCAGTGCGCAAAGACTCTTCATAGGCAGCCGGGCTGAGGCCCTGCAGTCGAAGTACCTGCTCGTACCCCGCGTTCGAAAACGCGCCATTCCGCTGAAAGGCCGGCTCGCTCAGAATGGCTGCGCGAATGGCCTGATCGGAGGTTCGCAGCCCCATGGCTCTGGAGTCTTCCAAGAGCAGGGTTTCGCGGATCATGCGCTCCAGCACCTGCTCGCGAATCCGCAGCTCATCGAACAACGCCGGATCATAGGCATCGCCCAACCGGTCTCTGAGCTGGATACGCGTTCGATTCACCGCCTGATTAAAGGCTCGCTCGGTGATCTCGGTGCCGTTGACGCTCGCGACAACAGGCTCGGCCCCTCCGCCGAAGTACGAGTCGATGCCCCAGAAGGCAAAGGGGATGGTGATAAGGATGACGATGGCCCAGGCGACCCAACCCTGTGCGCGTTCTCGAATCTCCTGCAACATAGCTCGTAGGACTCAGCGTGCGAGGGAATGACAGGACAAATGAAAACGGGGTATCCAGAGCGGATACCCCGTATCAATAAGATGGCGGAGTGGACGGGACTCGAACCCGCGACCCCCGGCGTGACAGGCCGGTATTCTAACCAACTGAACTACCACTCCGCGAAACTGTGGCGTCGTTGTTTTCTCAGAAGCCGAGCGATGGTGGGTGCTGCAGGGATCGAACCTGCGACCCTCGCCTTGTAAGGGCGATGCTCTCCCAGCTGAGCTAAGCACCCCCGATCATCTGTTCCCACATAGGGAGACTGACTCGAAGGTCTATAGACGCATCCTAGGGGATTGGCGCAACGAGCCTGAGGCTCAGCAACAACCGTCCCGAATTAAGCAATCATTGTATCGCGTCTTTCAGCGCTTTACCAGCCTTGAAGGACGGATTTTTTGATGCCGCGATCTGGATGGTCGCGCCGGTCTGCGGGTTGCGGCCCGCCCTCGCCGCGCGCTCTTTAACGCTGAAGGTACCAAAGCCGATGATCGAGACCGAATCACCGTTTTTGAGGGTGACCGCAACGGATTCTGTCAACGCATCCAATGCACGCGATGCTGCCGACTTGGAGATATCAGCCGCCTCGGCCATTGCGTCAACGAGTTCTGATTTATTCATGTGTCCCCCTGGTTGGCGCCGTGCCTTGGCGCAGGTTTGCCTTTTGCGAAATTGCCATCGTAGCCGCAGCCTTAGACCCTAAGCCGCAACTGTCAGAAACGGCCCGGTTTGTCGACCGCAGCCGCCGATTGTTAAGGACGGCCTGAGAGGTGTCAACCCAAAACAAGCAGCCACCGAGGCTCGGCGCGCATTGTGGCGCTGGCTCGGCCATCGCCAATGCACGCCGAGCGCCGGTCAGTGATGTGTACGAACGCCAGACTCGGCGTTTTTGCCGTCTTCGACGGGGGGCGCCGCCTCCTGTGGTGCCTCGTCTCCTTCAGGCCTTGGTGCCGGACGCGCAGCCAGGGCAAGCTCGAGCACCTCATCGATCCAACGCACCGGACGGATATCAAGGTTCTGTTTGATATTCTTCGGGATCTCGACCAAGTCGCGCTCATTCTCGTGCGGAATCAACACCTGCTCGATGCCACCACGGTGCGCCGCGAGCAGCTTCTCTTTCAGGCCGCCAATCGGCAGCACCTCGCCCCGCAGCGTGATCTCACCGGTCATCGCGACACTCGCGCGCACCGGCACCTTGGTGAGCGCCGAGACCAGCGCGGTGCCCATGGCAACGCCAGCGCTGGGTCCGTCCTTCGGCGTCGCCCCCTCGGGCACGTGGATATGGATATCGTATTTCTGATGGAAATCCGGATCAATCCCAAGCGATTCAGCACGCGAGCGCACCACCGTCATTGCCGCCTGGATCGATTCCTGCATCACGTCACCCAACTGCCCGGTAAAGGTGAACTTACCTTTGCCCGGAACCAGCGCGGCCTCGATACGCAGCAGCTCGCCCCCGACCTCGGTCCAGGCCAAACCGGTCACCTGGCCGACCTGATCATGCTCATCGGCGAGACCGAAGCGGAAGCGACGAACGCCTAGGTACTTATCCAGCAATTTGGCGGTGACGGTGATGGTCTTCTCGCGCTTCGTCAGCAAGATCTCCTTGACCACCTTGCGGCAGATCTTCGAGATCTCGCGCTCGAGGTTACGCACCCCGGCCTCGCGCGTGTAGTAGCGCACCAGGTCACGCAGGGCCGCCTCACGGATCACCAGCTCGCCGCTCTTGAGACCGTTGTTCTTCATCTGCTTCGGGATCAGATAACGCTCGGCGATGTTGATCTTCTCATCCTCGGTGTAGCCCGAGAGCCGGATCACCTCCATGCGATCGAGCAACGCCGGCGGGATGTTCAGCGTATTCGCGGTGGCCACGAACATGACCTCCGAGAGGTCAAAATCGACCTCGAGGTAATGATCGTTGAAGGTGTTGTTCTGCTCCGGGTCTAGCACCTCAAGCAGGGCCGAGGCCGGATCACCACGGAAATCCATCGCCATCTTGTCGATCTCATCGAGCAAGAAGAAGGCGTTGCGCGAACCGGCCTTGGACAGGTTCTGGATGATCTTGCCCGGTAGTGCGCCGATGTAGGTGCGCCGATGGCCGCGGATTTCGGCCTCGTCGCGCACACCTCCCAAGGACATGCGCACGAACTTGCGATTGGTCGCGCGCGCAATCGATTGACCAAGCGAGGTCTTGCCGACGCCAGGCGGACCGACCAAGCAGAGGATGGGCCCTTTCAGCTTGCGTACGCGCTGCTGCACGGCCAGATATTCGGTGATGCGCTCCTTGACCTTCTCGAGCCCATAGTGATCGGTATCGAGCACCTTTTCCGCCACGGTAACATCATTGCGAATCCGGGTGCGCTTCTTCCAAGGCACCGAGACCAGGGTATCGACATAGTTTCGCACCACCGTCGCCTCGGCTGACATCGGCGACATCAGCTTCAGCTTGTTGAGCTCCGCGGTGGCCTTCTCCTTCACATCCTTCGGCATCCCAGCCGCTTCGATACGCTTGCCCAGATCCTCAAGCTCGTTGGGCGCATCCTCAAGCTCGCCGAGCTCTTTCTGGATCGCCTTCATCTGCTCGTTCAGATAGTACTCGCGCTGGTTCTTCTCCATCTGCCGCTTGACGCGGCCGCGGATGCGCTTCTCCATCTGCAGGATATCGTTCTCCGATTCCATCAGGCCCATCAGATGCTCGAGGCGCTGCTGCACGTCGACCATCTCGAGCACATGCTGCTTCTCGTCGAGCTTCAGCGACATGTGCGCGGCCATGGTGTCGGCCAAACGGCTAGGCTCATCAATGCTGGCCAGCGAGGTCAAAACCTCCGGCGGCACCTTCTTGTTGAGCTTCACGTATTGATCAAACAAGGCCACCGCCGAGCGCATCAGCACTTCTTGCTCGCGCTCGCTGGCCTCCAGTGTCTCACCGAGCGGCGTCACGGTTGCGCTAAAGGCATCGTCCGTCGATAGATAGCGGCTCGCCTTGGCGCGCTGATGGCCCTCGACCAAGACTTTGACCGTGCCGTCGGGGAGCTTCAGCAGCTGCAACACGTTAGCAAGCGTCCCGACCTGATGCAGATCCTTCACCGAGGGATCATCGACATCGGCATTCTTCTGGGCGACCAGCAGGATTTGCTTGTCGCTGGTCATCGCCGCATCCAGCGCCTTGATGGATTTGTCCCGACCGACGAAGAGCGGAATCACCATGTGCGGATACACAACGACGTCGCGTAGCGGCAGCACCGGGATCGCTTGACCCGATGTCAGTGCATCTAGCACCTGAGAGTCCAAATCAGTCTTGCCCATATTGCTTTGCTCGTCATCTTTCGCTCCTCGAGGCAACCTGCATCCGTTCAGAGGATGCGGAATCGAGAAGGTGGGTTAGCATAAACGCCCTACTGGGAGGGAGGTTAGGGCAGCGTTTAAAGGGTTCAATCGCAGCGCTTCTCCAGGCAACGATCGGAGGACAGACGCCTGCCGAGACATTCATCGGGGCACAGAGACGTGAACAGGAGCAGATCAAGGCGCCCTGTGGCTGGCTCGCGATGGCTGATCCCTAGACTGGCCAAGGGCGCCGCGATGGACAGGGAAGCGGAATCAGCCCGATTCCGCTCTAGCATGGTTAAGGTCGTCAGTCCGACGCGGCGACAGCACGGGGTTGCTCGCCGCCATCGTAGATCACCAGCGGTGGTGTCTCGCCATTGACGACCGAGGCATCGACGACCACCTTGCTGACATCATCGATGGAGGGAAGATCATACATGGTATCGAGCAACACCTGTTCCATGATGGTCCGCAGACCACGCGCACCGGTCTTGCGCTCCATGGCCTTACTGGCGATAGCTCGCAAGGCGTCTTCGCGCAGCTCGAGCTCACAACCTTCCATCTCGAACAAGCGCGCATACTGCTTGGTGAGCGCATGCTTGGGCTCGGTCAGGATACGGATCAGTGCCTCTTGATCGAGCTCCTCGAGTGTCGCCATCACCGGCAGCCGGCCGACGAACTCGGGGATAAGACCGTAGCGAATCAGGTCCTCGGGCTCGACATTGCTCAGCAACTCGCCGATCGCCCGATCATCGTTCTTACTATGAACCTCAGCCGAGAAGCCGATGCCGGTCTTCTTCGAGCGATCTCGGATCACCTTGTCGAGCCCTGCGAAGGCACCGCCGACAATGAAGAGGATGTTACTGGTGTCGACCTGCAGGAATTCCTGCTGCGGATGCTTACGCCCCCCCTGCGGAGGTACCGAGGCGATGGTCCCTTCAATCAGCTTCAGCAGTGCCTGCTGGACACCCTCACCAGACACATCGCGCGTGATCGAAGGGTTGTCCGATTTACGCGAGATCTTGTCGATCTCGTCGATGTAGACGATGCCACTCTGCGCCTTCTCAACGTCGTAGTCACACTTCTGCAGCAGCTTCTGAATGATGTTCTCGACATCTTCACCCACGTAGCCGGCCTCGGTGAGGGTGGTGGCATCAGCAATGGTGAAGGGCACGTTGAGCAGCCGTGCGAGGGTCTCGGCCAACAGCGTCTTACCGGAGCCGGTCGGGCCGATCAGCAGGATGTTGCTCTTGGAGATCTCGATATCTTCCTTGGCATCAGCAACCTCGAGGCGCTTGTAGTGGTTGTAGACCGCGACCGAGAGGACCTTTTTCGCCTTCTCTTGGCCGATCACAAACTCGTCCAGCGATTGGTTGATCTCGCGTGGCTTCGGCAGACGGCTGGTCGCCTCTCCGAGGCCTTCTTGCATCTCTTCCCGGATAATATCGTTGCAGAGCTCAACACACTCGTCGCAAATGAAGACCGACGGACCTGCAATCAGCTTGCGCACCTCGTGCTGACTCTTGCCGCAGAACGAGCAGTACAGAAGCTTTCCTTCGTCGCTCTTTCCATGGGTGTTTCCGCTCATAGATCGTCTCTCCGGGATAGGCGCTGCGGGGGCCGGAAGGTAAAGAAAAGGGGGATATCAGGCTGAAGCGAGTTGGCCGCCGGGCTTCTGTCGATCATAACCTGCCGAGTGCAGATGGCAACCGCGCATCTAGACCTAGGTCAGGATATAAGTCATTGCAAGCGGGTTACCAACTCCTGATTGACTAGCAGCAGAGCAATCAGGCCCACCTGGGCGCAACAGAGCGCCAAGGTGTCTGTCCGCCTTGACCTCAGTCAGCGGGCTTGGAACGTGCATCAAGCACCTGGTCGATCAGACCGTAGGCAACGGCATCCTCACCGCCCATAAACCGGTCACGCTCGGTATCGTCGGCGATACGCTCGATGGGCTGCCCGGTGTGGTGGGACAGGATCTGATTGAGCTGCTCGCGGGCGTGCAGGATCTCGCGCGCGTGGATGTCGATATCCGTCGCCTGGCCCTGGAAACCACCCAACGGCTGGTGAATCATGATCCGCGAGTGCGGCAGGCAATAGCGCTTTCCAGCCGCACCTCCGGTCAGCAACAACGCGCCCATGCTCGCTGCCTGGCCAACGCACATGGTGCTGACCTCCGGGCGGATGAACTGCATGGTGTCGTAGATCGCCAAGCCAGCGGTCACCGACCCGCCAGGCGAGTTGATATAGAAGTGCACGTCCTTATCGGGATTCTCCGACTCCAGGAACAGCAACTGCGCGACGACCAGATTGGCGACGTGATCGTCAACCGGACCGACCAGAAAGACCACCCGCTCCTTCAGGAGTCGGGAAAAGATATCGAACGAGCGCTCGCCGCGCGCGGTCTGCTCAACCACGATGGGGACGAGTCCTAGCGCCTGTGGGTCGGTGCGCCGATCAGCATTGTCGATGTACATGTTTATCCGAAGCTCAGCTGGGAAAGGAGGGATCAGCGGACGTCGTTCTACTGCTGAGACGCCAGCTCGCTGAAGCTGATCGGCTCGTCGGTCACCTCGATCTGATCCAGTACATGCTCAACAACCAGGTCTTCGAGCACCATGGACTCGACCGTCGCTAACCGTTCACGATCAGCATAGTAATAGTCAATGACTGCTTTGGGATCATCGTAGGACGCCGCCGTCTCTTCAACCGCGGAACGGATGCGGTCGGCGCCGGGCGATAGCGCATTCGCCTTGACCACCTCGCCGACGATCAGCCCCAGCGCAACCCGACGCCTAGCGTTGTCGGCGAAGAGCTCGTCCGGCAATTCGATGCCGGCGCCACCGCCGCCGAGTTGCTGCTGCATCTGTTGGCGCAACGACTCAACCTCCCGGGCGACCAAGGCCGAGGGGACGCTGATCGGATTTGCCTCAAGCAGCAGGTCCATGACCTGATTCTTGACCCGAGCCTTGATCCGCTCCGATCGCTCGCGCTCTAGGTTTGCGCGCACATCGGCACGGAAGCGCTCGAGATCGCCATCGTTGACACCAAACTCGGTGATGAACTCGGCATCCACCTCGGGCAAGCTCGGCGCCTCGACCGTCTTGACCTTCACCTTGAACGCTGCCGGCTTCCCGGCCAAGGACGCCTGCGGATAGGTCTCTGGGAAGCTGACCTGCACCGAACGCTCGTCGCCCGCACTCGCGCCGATCAGTTGGTCCTCAAAGCCGGGAATGAAGCGGCCAGCGCCGATCTCGATGCGAACCTCCTCACCACGTCCGCCTTCGAAGGGCTCGCCATCGACCTGCCCATCGAAATCAACTGTAAGCCGATCGCCGGTCTCAGCAGTCCGCTCGACTGACTCCCAACGCTTGCGCTGCTGGCGCAGACGCTCGATCGTCTCATCGACGTCAGCCTCGGTGAGATCGACCTGTGGCCGAGCCAAGGAGCGGCCCTCGAGTGAGGCCAGTTCCACATCGGGAAGCACCTCAAACTCGGCGACATAGGCGTAGCGCCGAGCAGCCAGATCGAGATCGGGCTCAATCTCAGGCCGCCCAGCCGGTCGCAGCTCGGATTCGGCGATCGCCTGTGGGTAACTGGCCTCAACGCGTTCGCTAAAGACCTCCAGGCGCATCGAGTCGCCATAGCGCTGGCGCAGCAGGCGCATCGGCACCTTGCCCGGCCTGAACCCAGGCAGACGAATCGAGCGGGCATGATTTTGCAGCCGTTTTTCGATCTCCTGCTCGATCTCCTCAGTAGGAAGCTCGACCTTTAATCGCCGCGTGAGACCGTCCCCAGTCTCGACCGATACTTGCATTGTTCGTCTCCAGCCATGGTGCAACGGGCACCAGGAAAACAGGCAAAAATAGCACTAAAGGCGCCATGAGACCAAGCCCAGACGCGACCATTCATCAGCATCTAGCCAGAATCGACCAGCTGCAACGGGGGCCTGGCCCGCAATCGCTTTGCCGCATCATATTCCTCGTCGGTCATCTGGCTGCCGACGATATTACGCAGCCATTCGGCGTCCTGATCGCCTTGATCGATGGCGAGCGATAGCCAGTAGTGCGCCTGCGCGAGATCGATCCTGACGCCCCGGCCCTCAGCATAGATGAGGCCAAGCGCATAGAAAGCATCCACCTCGCCCCGCGCTGCCGCCTCACGCACCCGCTGCACGACAGCGGGATCATTGCGTAACAGAATCAGGTCTTTGAGGTAGCTATTATCGGTCATTAGCACTCGCTGCACGCCAACTCTCCGCCCGCCAAGAAGATCGAGCGGTTTGTGTTAAGGCTTGCATGTCAAGACTTGCATGAAAAAGGCGGGGAAGCCCCGCCTTGACTACCGAGCCGCAGACTGAGCCTGCCAGATCAGTCTGCCAGCTCGGCCTTAGTTCAGCCCTAGTTTAGCCTTTGGCCCACTTTGAGAAGTGATCGGTACTCTTCTCCTCGCCATCGGCATATCCAGCCTCGTAGGCCTCGGTCAACCGCTGCTCCTCGCGCTTCGGATTCTGCAAGAAGCCGCATTGCCAACCCTGGATATATTCGTCATCGACGCCGAGCTGCTCCATCTTAGTGACAGCGTCGTAGTAAAACTGGTTCATGTCCACTCTCCGGTCAACTGTTGAGATTCGGTTGCAAATCTTATGGTTGCGGCTGCCAGCACAGGTCTGCCAGCCGCCTGATCCAAGCCCTTGACGGGAGCGCACCGGACCGGTTACCGAAGCGCCTCGCGCGCAGGGGATCTCCACAACGCGCACTCGCCCGAATCTGGCTTAACGGATAAGAATACCGCTTCTTACTAATGCATACCAGCACCAGAGGCACTCGCCCACCCTTCCCGCGACTGTCTGCAGCCCGGTGCTTGCGATTGCGCGAGAAACAACCCAACCTCTAGCGGGGACAGCGCCGCGCCAGGCCATGCAACCCAGGCCATGCAACCGCATCGGCAAGCGGCACCCAGCCCGATTGACGACAGGAGAATCCCCCGCCATGCGTCCCGCCCAGTTGCTATCCGTCCTTGAGCGCGAGCTCACCAGCGCCGCGGAGGGGCATCACACACCCGTGATGCTATGGGGGCCACCCGGGGTCGGAAAATCACAGATGATCGCGCTGGTCGCCGAGCGTCATCAGGTCCCCGTGATCGACATCCGACTCTCGCAGATGGAGCCCAGCGATCTTCGCGGCATCCCGTTTCGGGTCGACCAACATGTCGAATGGGCGATCCCCGCGCTGCTGCCCAACGCCGAGCGCCACGGCGAGGCCGGTATCCTCTTCCTTGACGAGATCACCTCGGCCCCGCCGGCGGTCTCGGCCGCCGCCTATCAGCTCATCCTCGATCGCCGACTCGGCGAGTATCAGGTGCCGACACACTGGGCGATCTTCGCTGCCGGCAACCGGCAAGGCGACCGTGGTGTGACCTATAGCATGCCGGCGCCGCTGGCCAACCGCTTTTCGCACTTCGAAGTCGACACCCACCTCGACGACTGGGTCGCTTGGGCCTATGCCAAGGCAATCGACGAACGCGTAATTGCCTTCCTGCGCTTCCGCCCCGAGCTGTTGTTCGATTTCGACCCGGCTCACAATCCGGTTGCCTTCCCCTCACCGCGCTCTTGGGAGTTCGCGCATCGGGCGCTGCAGAAGTTCCAAAATGATCCACAGCTCCTCCAAGGGACACTGCAGGCCTGTGTCGGCCCGGCAGCCGGAATCGAGCTCGCCGCCTTCGTCGCCAGCATCGATCAGATGCCCGATCTCGATGCCATCTGCCGTGGTGAGGCCGTCCCGGTGCCGAGCGAGATTGACCTACAGTACGCCATCGCCGCTGCATTGGTCGGCAAGGCGATCCGCGCGCGGGGCAGCGCCGACCAGGCGACCCTGATCGGCAACATCCTGGTCTACGCCGGCCGCTTTCCGCAGCGCGAGATGGGAGTCATGCTGGTCTCTGATCTGCATCGCGCCATCGGCAGCGACCTGTTTGAGGTCCCGGCCTTCGCCGACTGGGCGAATGCCATCGCCGATGTCATGCTCTACAACTAACGGCTCGAACCAGACCATCCATGGCTGCAGACTTTATCGGCGATCTCCAGACGCATCCTCAGGGCGAATGCCCCAGCGAGGGCGCCCCAACCCTCGACGCTCAGGATCTACAGGCAATCGAGACCAAGCTCTCGTCCGCCCGCACCCGGCTGATCCTGGACAAGCCATTCCTCGGCGCGCTAGTGCTGCGCCTACCCATGCAGGCGGCCAGCAGCGACTGGTGCCCGACCACCGCGACCGATGCCCGCGCCTTCTATTACAATCCGACCTATATCGACGCACTCACGCTCGACGAGACCCAGTTCATGTTGGCGCACGAGGCGCTGCACTGCGCGCTCTCGCACTTTGCGCGCCGACAACATCGCATCAAGCACCGCTGGGACCTGGCCTGCGACTATGCGATCAATCCCCTGCTGGTCGATGACGGACTCAAGCCGCCCCCGAACGCGCTGCTGATGCCGATGTACAAGGGCATGACCGCCGAGGAGATCTATCCACTGATCGACGACAACGACCAGTCCGAGACCCTCGACACCCACGCCTATGATGCTGACGCGGAGGGCCAGGGACAACATTCGGGCATGGACGAGCATGATCTTGAGCGCCAACAACAACAAACCCAGGCTGAGGCAGGCGCGCAGGGCCAGGGCACGCCAACGAGTGGCCAAGCATCCCAACCGGGCCGGGAGCAAGGTCGGCAAACACCTGAGACCCAGCAGGCACAGGCAGAGACCGCCCCGCCACCACTGACCCCGGACGAGCAAGAAACGCTGCAGGTACAGTGGCAGCAACGCATGGCCGGCGCTGCGCAGCAGGCGATGCAAGCCGGGCGACTGGGCGGCGAGCTCAAGCGGATGATCGACCATCTGCTGCAGCCACAGCTACCTTGGCGCATGCTCCTCGCGCGTTACATGAATGGCCTCTCGCGTCACGACTACAGCTGGTCACGACCGTCCCGCCGCGAGGGCGCGCACATCTTGCCGAGCCTACGCAGCCAGCGCGTCGACCTAGTCGTCGCCGTCGACACCTCCGGCTCGATCAAAGACGCCGAAGTCGAAGAATTCATCAATGAAATCGACGCACTCAAGGCCCAGGTGCAGGCACAGGTCACCCTGTTGCCCTGCGACAGCGCACTCTGTCCGGGCGCGCCCTTCCGTTTCGAGCCCTGGGAACGCTTCGAGCGCCCGCGCGCGCTGCAAGGTGGTGGTGGCACCAACTTCAGGCCAGTGTTCCAGTGGGTCCAGGACCAGGGAATGCGCCCGGACCTGTTGGTCTACTTCACGGACGCCCAGGGCGCCTTCCCGGAGCAGGAGCCTAACTATCCGGTGATCTGGCTGGTCAAGGGTCGAACCCCAGTGCCCTGGGGTCAACGGGTCCAGCTGAACTGATGCCTTGAGCACGGGGGCTGAATGGCTGGACTGCAGAGCGGATCGATCCAGAGTAAGAGCCCTCTAAGGCGACATGATGCATCCTGTCGAATGTAGCCCACCCAGCTTTGGCCCACCCAAGACTCGAGGCCGCCGAGGCTCGCCGATCCGAGCCGTTAGCTGGCTCGGGCTTGCGCTGTTGCTGGTCATGCTCCCTAGCCTCGGCCCTGCGGACCCCTTGGCGTTGCCGGACTTCGGCAGCTCCGCCGACAACCTGATGTCGCGCGCCGAAAAGCGCGATCTCGGACAGGAATTCATGAAATGGGTGCGCAAGGCCCTGCCAATCTCCGCTGATCCAGTCCTCACCGACTACCTTCAAACCCTGGGCCAACAGCTGGTCGCCGCAAGCGGTCATCCCGGCCATTACAGCTTCTTCCTGATCGAGAACCCCACGGTCAACGCCTTCGCTGGCCCCGACGGTCGCATTGGCGTCTTTGCCGGACTCATCCTGGCTGCACAGACCGAAGGCGAGCTCGCAGCGGTGCTAGCCCATGAGCTTGCGCATGTGAGCCAAGACCATCTGATGCGCAGCTTCGAGACGCAACGCCAGATGGCGCTTCCGGCCACGGCCCTGTTGCTCGCCGCCGCCGTGCTCGGCGCCACGGTCGACGCCAATATCGGCGCAGCCGGTCTCATGGGTATCCAGGGCGCAGCAGCGCAGCGGCAGATCAACTTCACCCGCGCCAATGAGGAAGAGGCCGATCGCATCGGCATCAACACCCTCGCCCGCGCCGGCCACAACCCCTATGCGATGCCGGGATTCTTCCAGCGTCTCGCCAAGACCACCCGCGTCTCGCAGAGCGAGGCCCCTGAGTTCCTACGCACTCATCCGGTGACCACCAGCCGCATCGCCGACGCCATGAACCGCGCGCGTCAGCACGGACTGCGCCAGCGCCCGGACAGCCTGCGCTTTCATCTTGCGCGCGCCAACCTGCGCCAGGGCAGCGAGTCCAACCCTTCACGCGCGGTGGAGCACTTTGCGAAGACGCTGGAGCAAGGGCGCTACCGCGACGAGACCGCGCAACGCTACGGTTATGCGCTGGCGTTAACAAGGGCCGGCCAACTCAAGGCGGCCCGCACTGAGCTTAGGCCGCTGCTTGAGGAGCATCCGAGTCAAACCGAGCTCCTAGTCTTGCGCGCCGAGATCGATCGTCGAGCTGGCAATGCACAGCAGGCCGTCGAGGACCTCAAAGGCCCGGTCGGGCTCGCACCTGGAAACTGGCCGCTGAATCAGGCCTATGCGGAATCGCTGATGGCGGCTTCACGACCGGCCGAAGCGCTCAGGGCACTGGAGCGCTTTGTTGCGCTGCGGCCCGGGATCGCACCCATCTATGAGCTCATGGCCGACGCAGCGGGACAATCAGGACAGCGTGCCCTGAACTATCGTTACCGTGCCGAATACCTCTACGCGAGCGATGAGCTTGAGCCGGCAATCCGGCAGCTCGAGCTCGCACTCCGCTTGGACGACATCGATTTCCATCTCGCCTCCCGCTTGCAGGTCCGCCTGAGCGAGCTGCAAGCCCTGGAGCGAGCCCGCAAGGCCCGAAACTGAGATTAAGCGCCCTCGTGAGCCATGCCCGCCGAGCACCGTAGACACATCGGGGTTTCCACAGTAGCCAGGCCACAAACGCGGTTTTCAGTGTCCGACAGATACGCTAAGCTAAGGCGATGGGGTACGCTGCGAACAGCAGCCGCCGACAGGACAGTCACAACGCCGGCCATGCAGGCTCTAGGCGCACCCATTGATGCGGAATGACGCAGTAATAAGATCGACGACTTCAAGCCCCCAAAGGCTCCAACTCGTGTTCGCCAACCCGTGTTCGATAGAGGAGATGTTTCCATGATCGACGCAAAACGTAGAACCCTACTCAAGGGCTCCCTAGGCGCCAGCGCCATCGGCGTTGCCGTGAGTGCCGGCCTGCTGACCCCCAGCACCCTGCTCGCGAACTGGCCTAAAGATGCCTTCGCTGCCACCGACACCGACGCGGCACTGAACGATCTGCTCGGCAGCGCCACCACTGAAACCAGCGATCAGGTCAAGATCAAGGCCCCGGACATCGCCGAGAACGGCGCTGTGGTCCCGGTGACGGTCGAGACCGACGTCGAAGGTGCCAAGTCGATCGCAATCATCGCGTCAGGGAACGGCACCCCACTGATTGCCTCATTCGATCTGGGTGCTGACGCTGTTCCGTTCGTCTCTACCCGCATCAAGATGGCCAAGACCGCTGATGTAGTCGCCGTTGTGCAAACCGAGGGTGGTCTACTCAGCGCCGCCAAACCGGTGAAGGTTACCATTGGCGGTTGCGGCGGCTAACGCTCAGGCGACCTGGCTTTAACCATCGGATAACGAACTGAGGTAAGACAATGGCAGGCAATATCAAGATCCGCGCCAAGAGCAGTAACGGTGTCACCACCGTGAAGGCGCTGATGAGCCACGAAATGGAAACCGGACTGCGCAAAGACAAGGCGACCGGCGAGCCCATCCCCGCGCACTTCATCCAAGAAGTCACCGCGAAATGGAAGGACCAGGTCGTGATGACCGCCTTCTGGAGCGGCGGCGTCTCGAAGAACCCCTATCTGTCGTTCAAGTTCAACGGCGGAGAGAAGGGCGAAGCGGTCGAGATCAGCTGGGTCGACAATCAGGGGCAAAGCGAGAGCGGCACTGCCGACATTAGCTGATCCCAGCCGAAAGCCAAAGCCCCGTGGAGCGACGGTCGACGGGGCTTTTTTGCGCCAGCAGCCCTCAGTCAGTGGCTGCAGTCTGACGCTGGCGGCGTGCAATTTCGATTGCAGAGACATCCCGCAATGACCCGGTGTAGAGTTTCCGCCCGCCGCTCGGACGCCGACGGAAGCGCCGATAACTCCACAGATACTGATCCGGGCAGACAGCAATACACTGCTCGATGCCGCGGTTGAGCGCAGCCGCCGCCGTCAGATCGTCCGCACTCTCGATTCCCTCCGGAGCCCTCAAGCAGTGGATGCGAAAGCCTGCCGCACGCGGAAGGCGTTCGGCAATCATGAAGATCACCGGTGCACCGCTGCGGCGCGCGAGCCGATTCACCAGCAGCATCGTGTAGGCTGGCACCCCAAATAAGGGAGCGAACAGGGCACCCTTCTCTTCCCGCGGCTCCTGATCGGGCAAGATGCCGACGTTGTCGCCGCGCTCGAGGGCGCCGAGCAAGACCCGAATGCCGCGCGCAGTGATCGGCGCCAGGGTTGCGCCAGCACGCCGTCGGGACGCCACAATCAGATCATCAAGCAGCCGCTGTGGCTTATAGAAGATCGCTGTCGGTCCCTGCGTCGAGAGGTAGAGCCCGGCCAGCTCCCAGGCGCCGATGTGGGGTGATAACACGATCAGCCCCTGTCCCGGCTTGCGTTCCAGCAGCTCAATGCCACGCACCTCGCGGATCAGCGACAAGGCCTCCGCCGGCGGACGCAGCCAAAGCAGCGCCGTCTCAAACAAGGTCTTACCCAACTCGCGCAGACTCCGATTGCGCATCCGCACCAGCTCCGCAGCTGGCCGCTCCGGTGCATAGAGGCCGATGTTGATCAATGCATTGCGCCGCTGGCGGTTCGGAATCAGCGCGATCCCCCAGCCCACCAAGGAGCCCATTCGGTGCAGCGTTGGCAACGACAGTCTGGCCAGGAAGCGCACCAAGGCCCTTGCGACGCGCTCGCGCCAACCTCCTTGGCCAGGCGGTGGTGTCGCAATCCTAGCCCTGGCCGCAGTTGCAGCCGGAGTTACGGCAGGGGGCGCAACCTTCGCAGACACGGCCAAGGAATACTTTGCTAACTGACGGGATTTCACAAGGGGTGTCCAAGACTCGACGAGACGCAAGTCGTTTATCCTAACCTGACAACCAGCGCAGGACAGCGCATTGAGATCAACAACCACCAACAGCAGGAGCCCCCATCATGGGCAAGCCTTTACCGACCCCCCTCTCTCCTGAGCAGGCACATCGACTGCTGCAAGATGATCCGCAGGCCTTGCTGGTCGATATCCGCTCGACCATGGAATTCCTGTTTGTCGGCCACCCCAGTGGGGCCGTGCATGTGCCCTGGATCGACGAGCCGGACTGGACCGTCAATCCACAGTTCCTCACCGAGATTCGCAAGCGCCTGCTCGGCGGCGCCATCTGCACCCCAGAAGAGTCCTGTGCATCCGTCGTCCTGATCTGCCGTAGCGGCAAACGCTCTCTCGAGGCCGGCAAGGCCTTGCTTGAGGCCGGGCTACCAAACGTGTTTCATGTCGATGAAGGCTTTGAGGGCGAACTCGACGAGCAGCATCACCGCTCCACCACCGGCGGCTGGCGGTTTCGCGGCTTGCCTTGGGAGCAGTGTTAAGCGAGCAAGGTCACAACCAGGCCTGTGCCGACGCCAGGAAATCAGACGTTGGCCTGATTCACCGAGTGCAGCGGATCGAGCTGCACCTTGGTGCCCTGAACGGCGCTCTGAACGGTACCCTTAACAGCCCCCTGAACCTTGGACGTATTGAAAGGCCGTTTCGCACGCCGAGCGGCCTCCGCCTCTGTGCCACGCTCGACTAGATCGTGCAGACTGATATTATTGAGGTAGCCGTAGATCCGATCGCTGAGGTCCATCCAGAGATCATGGGTCAAGCAGGGGCCGTCGCCCTTGCAGTTATGCGCACCACCACAACGCGTCGTGTCGACATTTTCATCGACAGCCGTGATCACCTCAGCGATATGGATCGAGCGCGCCTCGCGCGCCAGATTATAGCCGCCGCCTGGCCCTCGCACGCTCATCACCAGCCCGTGCTTGCGGAGCTTCGCGAAGAGCTGCTCCAGATACGACAAGGAGATGCCCTGGCGCTGAGCGATATCCGCAAGCGCAATGGGCCCTTTTCCCTGATGAATGGCTAGGTCAAGCACAGCAGTCACCGCATAGCGCCCTTTCGTTGTCAATCTCACGTCGATTTCTCCTCGCTGATATCCTCGTCAGATGACATCCTATGATAGCCGACAATGACCATCAATTATTCTCCGGCTCAGAGCTGAGCGCTGCCGGGTCAAGCACGCAGTCATCAAGGTCGTTGAGATGCTCGAAGTGCCGGGTGATCCCATGTTCTTCAAGCGCCCGTGACATCGCCTCCATGCGTCGGTCCATGATGTGGATGTGGTCAAGCATCCGATTCACCGCGTTCGCGACGGGATCGGGCGCATCGCGGGTCGCGCCATAGGCATCGAAGCCCATGCGCTTGGCGGTATCCGCACGCCGACGCGTCGCCGCATCCGCAGCATGTTCGATGACGCGCCCCGGTACACCAACCACTGTCCCCCCGGCTGGCACAGGCTTCAGCACCACCGCGTTGGAGCCGATACGCGCACCATCGCCGATCTCAATCGGACCCAACACCTTCGCGCCAGCGCCCACCACCACATCGCGACCGAGCGTGGGATGGCGCTTTCCCTTCTGCCAGCTCGTCCCCCCTAGGGTGACTCCGTGATAGAGGGTGCAGTCATCGCCAACCACCGCAGTCTCGCCAATCACCACCCCCATGCCGTGATCGATGAAGAAGCGCCGCCCTAGGTCAGCACCCGGATGGATCTCGATGCCGGTGAATAGCCGGGCCAGATTCGACAGCACCCGCGCCAGCCATTTGAAGCCCCGTTTCCAGAGCCGGTGGGACAGGCGATGCATCATCACCGCGTGCAGGCCTGGATAGGTCGTCAGCACCTCAAACGCATTACGCGCGGCCGGATCACGCTCGAACACGCAGGCGATATCTTCTCGCAGCCGCTTCAACATCAGGCCATCTCCCTTCTGAGTTCAGTGCCTTAAGTTCAGTGCCTAGGTGCCGATCAGCGACGAAACCGATCTGGCCGCTTGCGCCCCGCAGCCGCGGACAGGATGCCGCGCAGGATATTCAACTCGGTCCGATCCGGGCGGGCGCGATTGAACAGCCGGCGCAGGCGCCGGCGCAGGGTACTGGATTGCGCTGGATCGGCGAATCCAATCTGCTCCAGCGTCTGCTCCAGATGGCCATAGAAGCTCACCATCTCATCAGCCGTCGCCAGGTCGCTTCGCACGGCCTCAGCAGACAGCGGTGCCTCTTCCTCGAGTCGCGCGCGCTGCGCTCCAGAAGCCAGCATGCACCCACTTGCCTGCAAGGCCCCAGTGGCCTGCCAGTGCAGCGTCGTGCGCCGCAGCTCGTAGGCAAAAACCTGGGCCGCAGCGGCAATATTGAGCGAACTGTAATCCGGATTGGTGGCGATGCGCGTTAGCAAATGGCAATGCGACAGCTCATCGTTGGTCAGCCCCGAGCGCTCGCGTCCGAGCAACAGCGCGACCTCGCCCTCAGCCGCCTCTCGCAAAAGCTGCTCAGCACAGCCCACTGGGTCCACCTCGGGCCAGGCCAGTGAGCGCGCCCGAGCGCTCGAGCCGATCACTAGTCGACAGCCGGACAACGCCTCGGCCAGGGAGTCACAGGTGCGGGCGCGCGCTAGCAGATCATCCGCCCCTGCCGCGCGCGCCAGAGCCTCAGCATCCAGCGGCTGCTGTGGCCGCACCAACACCAGCTCTGTCAGCCCCATGGTTTTCATAGCGCGCGCGACCGCGCCGATATTCGCGCTCAGGCTGGTCTCGACCAACACGAATCGGACCCGGCTCAGCCGCAGCTCGTCGTTCACATCAGCTCTCTCGGGCACGTCAGCAGTCTCCGGGGTGAAATATCCTCTCGCCGAACAAGGATCTAGAACCGGCGGCGCCAATGGATTGAAGGGGCCGTCTGCGCATTGGCGTCCCTCACGTCAGTTCTTCAGAGTTTTCTGACCTTGTCAATCTTCTCTCTCAGGCGCGGATGCAGTATCGTGCGCACCATGGATGCCATGTTAAATATTGCTGTACGCGCCGCTCGCCAAGCCGGGCGCATCGCCGTGCGCTCGTACGAGCGCGGTGTCGAGCTCCGGGTCAACGAGAAGGGCCGCAACGACTTCGTCAGCGAGGTCGACCGTGCCTGCGAGGCCGCCATCATCGAGGAGCTGCGCGGCAAGTTCCCAGACCACGCCATCCTCGCGGAGGAGAGCGGCAGCAGCAAGGGCCGCAACGGCAGCGACGAATACCAGTGGATCATCGATCCGCTCGACGGCACCACCAATTACCTACACGGCTTCCCGCAATGGTCGATCTCGATCGGCCTCCGCTACCGTGGACTGATGGAACAGGCCGTGGTCTACGACCCGCTGCGCGAAGAACTCTTTACCGCCAGCCGTGGCAGCGGCGCCATGCTCAATGACCGCCGCATCCGGGTTAGCGATCGGCGCGGCCTCAGCGGCGCCTTGATCGGCACCGGCATCCCGTTTCGAGACCAATCGCAGCTGACCACCTACCTCAGCATGATGGCAGCCATGATCCGCGATACCGCCGGCATCCGCCGGCCCGGCTCGGCGGCACTGGATTTCGCCTATGTCGCCGCCGGCCGGCTCGATGGCTTCTGGGAGCTCGGACTCTCGCCCTGGGACTTCGCCGCCGGCGCCCTGCTCGTCGCCGAAGCCGGCGGCACGGTCACCGACCTTGCCGGCGGCGATCGCTTCTTTGAAACCTGCAACCTGGTCGCCGGCGGGCTCAAGGTGCACCGCGCTATGATCGAGCGCCTTAAGCCCTTCCGCAGCGCTGACCTCCCGGCTTGACCCCTTGGTTTCCGCCATTTTAACTGTACCGATCATGAGATCCTGTCCAATCCGCTTAATGTAATGCCTACACTGGAAAAGCAGCTAGGCTTAAAGCTGCGGCGATAGGCACTCCGGCGCAAAAAACCCAGTCTGCGACAGCGTTCAACGACACCAGCGCCATCTTGGCAGCGCATAAGCTTCCGATCTAAAGTCAATGGACCAGCGAATTTTTGAGCTCTACTGGCGTGGCGATCTGAAGATCGCGCTGACCCCCCCTGATGTCGAGGGTTCCGCGCTACAGAATCGCATTCAGGCAATCCACTTCCTCAATGAGGCCTTCGCGCTGTTTTATCGCTGCCGGCAAGGGATCGCGCAATGCAGCCATTCCACTATGCGCAAGCGCATGACACAGACGCTGGAAGCTGCGGCTAGCAACGGGCCAGGACGTCACAACTGTGATGACCTCAAGGAGGCCATCGAGCATGCACTCGCACTCAAGATGCGCAATGGCTACCAGGCCCCCTATCAATGGCGAGACTCAACGCTACAGTCCTATCAGAGCTTCGGCTTTCATCAACAGATGGCCTTCACGGCCGTTGGCGGCCGCAGACCCACGGTTTGGCAGCAAGGCGATGTGATCTCCGCCAAGGCCGCCGTGCGCTTCCTGGAGGAGATCGACCAGCATGTCAGTGAGTTGCAGGCGCGATTCGCGCGTTAGCTCAGAAGGCTAGGCGCATACCGGCACCAACGCTGTAGCCATCGATATCTTTGTAGCCGAGGACTTTTTGGTAGTAGATGAACGCCGATTGACCGCGCGCGAACTGCGCCGACAGACCCAGTTGCAGGTTGAAGTAATCGCTATCAGGGGCGTCGCCGCTGATTGAGTACTGCGTATTCGTCGGGTCTTGGATATAGCTCCCATTGACGACCTGGATGTCATCCTTGTACTCATGCACCCAGTCTAGCTGTAGCTGCGGCACGAGAACACCCCAGTCTTGACTAAGTGCATAAGAAAGCTGTCCGCCGAGGCTTGAGGTGAATGACTCATAATCTTGACTGGAGATGCGCGATGCCCAGCCGCTACCAACCTCGGTTGGGCGTGACATGCGCTCGCTATAGCTGTCGACGTCTGCGCTAATGTACTCAAGCCCAAGGCGCGGCCCAAAGGTCAGTGCGCCGCGACTGAAGTCGTAACCGGCGTTGAGCGCGAGGTTCCATTGATGACCGTCGAATTTCGCAGAGGCTGTCTGGTCGACATCCGCAGTCCCAGGAATGAGGTAGCGGATATTGCGCTTTTGATCGTAGTCGCTCCAGCCATAGCTGATGATGCCATCGACGAAGAGGCTTTCGCCTTGATACCAGGTACCATAAAGACTGAGGCTGTAGCTATCGGTATCGAGGCTGCCTCCTGCGGCGTCGATGTCGGTATTCGTCTGTCCCCAGCCAAAGGCGCCGCCGAGAATGAGCGATTCGCTGAGACGATAATCGATGCCGGCGGTCAAACCGCCTGAATCTGACTCAAAGCCTTCCTCGTTCTGCGTCCGGTCTTTATCGATGCGTCCTAGCGATCCGTTGATAAAGATACCGAGCCGGCCTGAGGCGAGCAGTCCCCCGGCATCAGCACTTGCTGCGCCCCCTTGTGCATTGCCAAGCCCCCCCAGCGCGCGCTGCAACTGCTCACCGCTGAGTGGCTGGCCATCGACGGTCATGGTTAAACCGCCTAGACTCAGACCAAGGGCACCACTGCGTAGTGCGGCAAGCCGAGTATTGAGATTCTGCCCCTGTACTGAGACGCTTTGCAGCGCCGAATTAGTTGGTACAGCGGTCTGGTCTGCGGTGATCTGCGAGATGGCCGCTGCGGCGTCAACGGTATCGCCACCGAGGGCAGCGCCGACGACCGCATTACAGTCACGCTGCAGATCACTACCTGCGACGCCTTTAGGGCACACAGTGGCAATCGTAACGACCGTCGAATATTGGTTTGGATTGGTGATGAACTTGTTAAAGGTCTCCTCAATCTCCCTAGTAATCTCCTCGGGCGTTGGCGTTGGCGTTGGCGTTGGCGTTGGCGTTGGCGTTGGCGTGTTATAGCTTTCTGCTATGACCTGAGTCCAGCCTGGAAAAGCCACAGGTAGCAAGCAAGCACCGCCAACTGTTGCTGCGACTACTCCCCGTAAGATACTTCGATGTTGCGGTTTCATGATGAGCCCTCCAAATTAAAGGTAGCTAAGCAAAATTAACCCCTGCAATCGACCAATCAGCAAGGGATTCATGTTCGACCAACCAGCCCTTTTAAGGTGACGAAATTCACCTGACTGCAA
>NZ_JAYESN010000021.1:0-60360 GCF_034860625.1 Lamprobacter sp. | reverse complement strand
GCCGAGCAGGATGCCTATGAGGATCTGCTCGAGCACTGGCAGGACAGGAGCAGCCAATGAAAGTCAGATCGCAGCCAACACAGGAGCGACAAGCCGAGTCGGGGCGCGCGATCCGTCAGGCCATCCGTCAGGCCATCCTTCAGGCCTTTCGCCAGGACCACCACTGATGATCGAGCTGGTCACCCGCCCCCATCGATCGAACCTGATTCGCTTCGGTGCCGAACAGCCGGAGCTACTGGTGCTCGGCGCCGACCTCACCGCCTCCTGCGAGGCCGATGGCTTCCGCGATCAGTACCCGGAGCGGTTCTTCTCGTTCGGCATGGCCGAGCAGAACATGATGGGCTTCGCCGCCGGGCTCGCGCGCGAAGGCTTCTTCCCGTATATCCACACCTTCTCGGTCTTCATCACCCGCCGACCCTACGATCAGCTGGCGATGAGCATCGCCTATCCGAACCTGCCGGTGCGCATGATCGGCTTCCTGCCCGGCATCACCACCCCTGGCGGCGTCACCCATCAGGCTATCGACGACATCGCCCTCCTGCGCGCGATCCCGAACATGACGATCCTCGAGGTTGGCGACGCCACCGAGGTCGAATCCGTGCTCGCGGTCGCGCAGGCCATCGACGGCCCGGTCTATGTGCGCCAGCTCCGCGGCGAGGTGCCCCGGCTGTTCCCGGCCGACCAGCCGCTGCGCCTTGGCCGGGCGCGGCTGCTGGGGCAAGGCTCCGATCTCGCCATCATCAGCGCCGGCATCTGTACCGAAGAGGCCATCGGCGCCGTCGCCGCGCTGCGCAACCAAGGCGTCTCGGTCAGCCATCTGCACGTCTCGACCCTGAAGCCGTTCGCCGACCCGCAACTGCTCGAACAGGTCGCCAAGGCGCGTTACGGCGCAATCTCGATCGAAAACCACAGCATCATCGGTGGACTCGGCAGCGCGCTCGCCGAGCAGCTCGCCGAGCAAGGCATCGGCAAGCGGCTGATCCGGCTTGGCCTACGCGACACCTATGCCCACGGCGCCAGCAAGCCCTATCTCATGCGCGAATACGGGCTCGATGCAGCGGCGCTGATCCAGGCCGCCGAGACCTTGATTGGCGAATCGCTGCAGATCGATGACGCCGCGTTGGCCAAGATCACCGCCGACATTCGCGCCGAGGCCCTCGCCAAGGTCGACAAAACCGAGGATCTCTAGTTGACCCGTACGCAAGTCGACCCGTAAGCGTTACTTTACTCCTTTGGCGTGGACCTTCTCAATCCCTTCGAGTTTGGCGCTACAGCAAGAACCAGCAGCGGCAAAAGCAGGTGCTGAATCAACACCAGCCTCCCAAAAGCCCCGATGACACCCGGTTCAACACTCTCGCTCAGCGGCGAGCGCTTCACCGCGGTCTATCGCCTTAGCGGCACAGCGGCGGAGGTCGAGGCGCGCGCCCGTGCGATCTGCCTTGAGCAGACGGTCGAGTTTCCGGAAGCACTGATTCCGAATCAGGCCATTCGCACGCAGATCGTCGGCACGATTGCTGAGATTGAGCCCTGCTCCAGCAATCGCTCAGGCACGAACTCCAGCACAGGCCAAACCACTAGCTCCAGTCCGGACTCCAGCACGAGCCACGGCACTGACTCCATGTCCAGCGCTAGCGGGAGTAGCGACAGCGCCGATCCCGACTCGAGCGATGAGAGCCCTTGCAGCTTCGAGGTCAGCATCCGCTACCCGATCGAGACCGCTGGGCGTGAGTTCACCCAACTGCTCAATGTCCTGTTTGGCAACGTCGCATTGCAGCCCGGGGTACGACTGCAGCGCATCGAGCTGCCGCCCGCGCTGTTGCAACACTACCAGGGACCGCGCTTCGGTATCGCCGGGCTGCGCCAACAGCTAGGCATCACCGATCGGCCACTGCTCTGCACCGCGCTGAAGCCAATGGGGCTCAGCCCAACCGAACTGGCCGAGATGGCCTATCGCCTCGCCCTGGGCGGCATCGATCTGATCAAAGACGACCACGGCCTGAGCGATCAGACCTTCTGCCCCTTCGACGAGCGGGTCAGCCGCTGTGCCGAGGCCATCGCGCGTGCTAATCAGCAGACGGGTCGCACCAGCCTCTATCTGCCCAACATCACCGCGCCCGCTGATGAGCTCAACGCCCGTGCCGAGCGGGCTCGCGAGCGTGGCGCCGGTGGCCTGCTGCTCTGCCCCGGCCTGACCGGGCTCGACAGCCTGCGACGGCTCGCCGCGGATGACCAGATTGCGCTACCGATACTCAGTCATCCGGCATTGCTCGGCGGCCTCAGCCTGGGGCCAAGCCAGGGCCTGGCGCACGGGCTGCTGTTCGGCACCCTCACCCGCCTCGCCGGTGCCGACGCCACCATCTTCCCGAGCTTTGGCGGTCGCTTCGCGTTCACCGCGGCCGAGTGTCAGGCGATTGCGGCCGCCGCCAAGGCGCCGCTGGCTGGACTCGCCCCGATCTGGCCGGTGCCCGCCGGCGGCATGCGCCTTGAACAGGTGCCTGAACTGGTGACCTTTTATGGACGCGACAGCATGCTACTGATCGGTGGTGATCTGCATGCGGGCGAGGAGCTCACCGCTCGCTGCCAGGCCTTTCTGCGGCTCGTCAGGAAAGCCCCTGAGCAAACGCCAAAGGATTGATGAACATCAATGACAGGCGATCTCTAGCTCAAAGACGGCCTTCTCAGCCATTGATGATTCACAATTTTCTAATAAACTAACGCGCATCCCGTCATCGATGAGATCTGCGCTCTGCCCCACACCTCGGTCGTTGGCTCAGCGCGCGCCAAGAGCAAGTCACCGGCCTCCTGCCCCTTGCCAAGCAGTCCAGGATGACTCGTTACAACAAGCATTTATAACAAGACGGGATGGTCTACAGAGGGATTGCATCCCGCACCTCTGGGATACCTCCACTTAGCAAGGTCTGCCTATGAAACCTTTGATCCTCTCCGCGTCGGCTGTCACCCTGAGCCTAGCCTCCATGACGGCTGCAGCCTGGTGGGCAACGCCCTACCATGCGCCTTACTGGGGCCCCTACGCTGGCCTTCACGCCTACGGTGCGCCTTATGCCTATGGCATCGCACCCCCCTCACCGCAACAGCTCCAAGCGATGGCCAAACAGCATCGCGAAGCAGCGATGGCGCGGATGGAAGCTCGGCGCCAAGCGATGGAGTCGACCCTCGACACCCGTCGCCCACCGATGCCGGAGGCGCCTGCCTTCGTCAACGAGTTGAACCTGCCCGAGCTGCCGGCTATTGGCGAACGTCCGGCAATCCCCGAGAGGCCTGCGTTCGGCGAGCGCCCACCCATGCCGAAGATGCCGGCGTTCGGTGAACGTCCTGAAATCCCCGAGAGGCCCGCGTTCGGCAAGCGTCCTTCAATGCCTGAGCGTCCTGCCATGCCAGGCTACGATGAACTGCCGGCGATGCCAGAACTGCCGCTCAGTGCCACAGAGCGCCAGGCTGAGATCGACGCCTATCGCGCAGCACTCAAGCAACAGGCCGAGGAACGCCGCGCCGCCATGCAGGCCGTCACCGAGCAACGTCGCTCCGTCACCGAGCAACGGCGGCAAGACTGGCGCTGCGCCCGTCAGCTGCAGCAGCCGATACCTTACAGTGATGCCGCGCGCGATTGCGTCCCGACCAGCGACAAGACAAAGGCCGACAGCAGCACTGAATCCAACGACCAAACCGCTGATTCGACGCGGGCATCCAACCCATCAAGCTGAGACGAGGAGCGGCGCAAGGCGCAAACTCGCGGCTCAAGGCTCAAGGCTCAAGGCTCAAGGCTCAAGGCTCAAGGCTCAAGGCTCAAGGCTCAAGGCTCAAGGGACATGGGCCAAGCTCAAGCCAGAGCCAGCCAGAAGCCACGGAGCGCCGCTGCTTCTCCGCAGTGCGCCGCCCATCATAAGCCCCCGCAAACCGGGGGCTTTTTGTTTGAACAGGCTTTGTCAACCTGGCCCCATCGACCCTAACCAAATAATCAGTATTTGCCAATTCACTAAGGCTCCGGTAGCTTTGAGCACTTTCGACCGCTCGCCGCCGCGTTGCACCCTCGCTCTCAGGAAACGCCATGCCCAATAAGCCCGATATCGACCCCCAGGAGACCCAAGAGTGGCTCGAGTCCCTGGACGCCGTGCTTGAAAACGAGGGGGTCGAGCGCGCGCATTACCTGCTTGAGCGCCTGATCGATAAGGCCCGCCGTTCTGGCGCCTATCTGCCGTTCAGCGCCAACACCGCCTACCTCAATACCATCCCGATGCAGAAGCAGGAGCGCTTCCCTGGCGATCGCGCTATGGAGCGGCGCATCCGCTCCTTCATCCGCTGGAACGCGATGGCGATGGTCGTACAGGCCAATCGCCTCTCCTCGGAGCTGGGTGGACACATCTCCTCGTTCGCCTCCAGCGCCACCCTCTATGATGTCGGCCTCAACCATTTCTTCCGCGCCCGCAGCAAGGATCACGGCGGTGATCTGGTGTTCATGCAGGGCCACTCAGCGCCCGGCATCTACGCCCGCGCCTTCCTCGAAGGCCGCATCAGCGAAGAGCAGCTCTACAACTTCCGCCAGGAGGTCGACGGCCCCGGCCTCTCGTCCTATCCGCATCCCTGGCTGATGCCGGGTTTCTGGCAGTTCCCGACCGTGTCGATGGGCCTGGGGCCGATCATGGCCATCTATCAGGCGCGCTTCATGCGCTACCTGACCGATCGCGGCGTGCTCAACACCGAAGGGCGCAAGGTCTGGGCCTTCCTCGGTGACGGCGAGATGGATGAGCCCGAATCGCTCGGTGCCATCTCGCTGGCGGCGCGCGAGCGGCTCGATAACCTGGTCTTCGTCGTCAACTGCAACCTGCAGCGCCTCGATGGCCCGGTGCGCGGCAACGGCAAGATCATCCAGGAGTTGGAGGCGGTGTTCCGCGGCGCTGGCTGGAACGTCATCAAGGTGATCTGGGGCAGCTATTGGGACCCGCTGCTGGCGCGCGACAATCAAGGCTGGCTGCTCAAGCGCATGGAAGAATGCGTCGACGGCGACTATCAGGCCTACAAGGCCAAGGGCGGCGCCTACACCCGCGAGCATTTCTTCGGCAAGTACCCCGAGCTCGCCGACATGGTTGCCAACATGACCGACGAGGACATCTGGCGCCTCAACCGCGGCGGCCATGATCCAGTCAAGGTCTTCAACGCCTACGCCGCGGCCATGAGCCATCAGGGCCAGCCCACGGTGATCCTGGCCAAGACCGTCAAAGGCTATGGCATGGGCGTTGCCGGCGAGGGCATGAACATCACCCATTCGCAGAAGAAGATGGGTGAAGCCAACCTCAAAGCCTTCCGCGACCGCTTCAATATTCCGATCTCGGATGAGCAAATCGGCGCCGCGCCCTTCTACAAGCCGGCGCCCGACAGCCCGGAGCTGAAGTATCTGCATGAGCGTCGCGAGGCCCTCGGCGGCCCGCTACCAGCGCGTGTCGACGATGCGCCAGCGCTCGAGGTGCCAGGGCTTGATGTCTTCAAGCAACTCCTTGAATCCAGCGGCGAGCGCGAGATGTCGACCACCATGGCCATGGTGCGCTTGATGACCATGATCATCCGCGACAAGGCCATCGGCAAGCTGGTGGTGCCGATCGTCCCCGATGAGGCGCGCACCTTCGGCATGGAGGGCATGTTCCGCCAGCTCGGCATCTACTCGCACATCGGCCAGCTCTACGAGCCGGTCGACTCCGACCAAGTGATGTACTACCGCGAGGAGAAAAACGGCCAGATCCTGCAGGAAGGCATCAACGAGGCCGGCGCCCTGTCGTCCTGGATCGCCGCCGCCACCGCCTATGCCAACCATGGCCAGGCGATGATCCCCTTCTACATCTACTACTCGATGTTCGGCTTCCAGCGTGTCGGCGACCTGATCTGGGCTGCTGGTGACATGCAGGCGCGCGGCTTCCTGCTCGGCGGTACTGCTGGGCGTACTACCCTGGCTGGCGAGGGTCTGCAGCATCAGGACGGCCACAGCCATCTGGCGGCGGCGACCATCCCCAACTGCGTCAGCTACGACCCAGCCTTTGCCTACGAGCTGGCGGTGATCGTGCAGGATGGCCTGCGCCGGATGTATGCCGAGAAGCAGAACTGCTTCTACTACATCACAGTGATGAACGAGAACTACCCACAGCCAGCGATGCCCGAAGGCGTTGAGGACAGCATTCGGCGAGGCATCTACCGATTGCCATCGGCTAGAGAGACGGATGAGACGCAGACAGCGACGACGGGCGATTCGGCTCATACAACAGAGCGCGAGGCGAGCGCCAAGGCCGGGTCAGTGCGCGTGCAACTGCTCGGCAGCGGTACCATCCTGCGCGAGGTCCAGGCCGCTGCCCAACTCTTGGCGAAAGACTTTGAGGTCATCGCCGATGTCTGGAGTGTGACCAGCTTCAACGAGCTGCGCCGCGATGGCATCGATTGCGAACGTTGGAATCTGCTGCATCCAGACGAGATGCCGCGCACTGCCTATGTGACCGAACAGCTCGCCGATAGCGAAGGACCCATCGTCGCCGCCACCGACTATATGCGCGCCTATGCCGATCAGATTCGTCCCTATCTGCCGCGTCGCTACAGCGTGCTCGGCACCGATGGTTTCGGCCGCAGCGACATGCGCAGCCAACTGCGCAAGTTCTTCGAGGTCAATCGCTGGTACATCGTCGTCGCCGCGCTCAAGGCGCTGGCCGATGAGGAGCGCATCCCCGTCGCGCGCGTGCGCGAGGCGATCGAGAAATATCGCATCGATCCCGACAAGCCAAACCCGGTGACCCAATGACGCTCAAGGATTACGCACTGGTCTCGCTCAAGGGCTTGGCGATGGGCGCCGCCGATGTGGTTCCCGGCATTTCTGGAGGCACGATCGCGTTCATTACCGGCATTTATGAGGAACTGCTCGATAGCCTGAAGTCGATCAACCCCAACACGGCGCGACGACTCTTTAGCGAAGGCCCGCTTGCCTTTTGGCAAGCCATCAATGGTCCTTTTTTGCTCGCGCTGCTCCTTGGCATCGGCATCAGCATCTTTTCACTTGCGCGAGTCTTCACATTTTTACTTGAGCATCACGCAGTCTTACTCTGGGCATTCTTCTTTGGGCTGATTTTGGCTTCAGCGATCTATGTTGCACGACAGTTGTCCTCCTGGAGCATCGCCAACGCGGCAATGGGTATCGCTGGTGCAGTCTTCGCCTTCTGGATCACACTCGCCACCCCCGCGGAAACAACGCATGCGCTGTGGTTTGTCTTTCTCTCTGGCTCGATCGCGATTTGCGCAATGATTTTACCCGGCATCTCGGGTAGCTTTATTTTGCTCCTACTGGGCCAGTATGGTTTTATCATGGGCGCCATCAGTGATTTGAATCTTGTCGTTATCATGGTGTTCGGCACGGGAGCAGTAATGGGACTCCTCTCCTTTTCTCACCTGCTGTCATGGCTGCTTCACCGATACCCTGATTTGACCATCGCGCTACTGACTGGGTTTATGATCGGCGCGCTCAATAAGGTCTGGCCTTGGAAGCAAGTTGTCGAGACCTATCTCGATCGCCATGGTGAGGTCAAACCGCTCGTCGAAGTGAATGTGCTGCCTGGGCAATTTATCGGCGACCCTCAGTTACTCTGGGTCATTGTGCTAGCGAGCCTCGGCTTTGCGCTCATCTTCGTGATCGAAGGCCTATCAAAACTGCTCAAGGGCAACAAAGACGTGCTTGCTTCTCGCATTTAGCATTTAAGGGATGAACGCCAACCGCATCACGGGAGCGGGCGCATACCCGATGACCCTCATTCACCGCATCATTATTTAGGAGCAGACAACGGCGTGGCAACGATAGAAGATGTTCTGCTTCCCGATATCGGAGATTTCACCGATGTCGAGATTATCGAGATCCTCATCGCTCCCGGCGATCGCATCGAACCGGAACAGTCGCTGCTGACGCTGGAGAGCGACAAGGCGACCATGGAAATCCCCTCACCGCTGGCTGGCCAGGTCACGGAGATCAACGTCAAGGTAGGCGAACGGGTCGGTCTAGGGCATCTGCTGCTGCGGGTGGATACCAGTACAGGCTCGGATGCAGGTGCGGCAGCCGCGGCAGCTGCCAGCGCATCCGCAGCCGCCTCTGCCGAGTCGATCGAGGTAAGACTACCGGATATCGGCGATTTCGCTGACATCCCGGTGGTCGAGGTGCTGGTCGCTGTCGGCGACCAGATCGAGGTCGACCAATCCATCGTCACGCTCGAAAGCGAGAAGGCGACCATGGAGATCCCCTCGCCGGCTGCCGGGACCGTCGAAGCGGTCCATACCAAGGCGGGCGATAAGGTCAATCAAGGGGATCGGCTGCTGACGCTGAAGCCTGGTGCGACTCAGGCCAGCACCCAGGCCAGCACCACCGATGCGCCCCCGGCCAAAGAGGCGGAGACCGCGCAGGCGCCCGCAGCAACTGCCGAGCCTGAAGGCCCGCCAGCTCAACCCGCGGCGACCGCCAACCCTGAGCGCACCCAGGACACCGCTGCCGCAACACCGGCAAGCCGCGCTCCTGGTGAAGCCGAGCGTCGCAAAGCCCCGATCCTGCCCCGCCCCGCGGACATGCAGGCCATCGCCAGCGGACGCACCCCGCACGCCAGCCCGGCCGTGCGCCGCTTCGCGCGCGAGCTCGGCGTCGATCTGGCACAGGTCAAGGGCAGCGGGCGCAAGGGGCGCATCCTCAAGGACGACGTTCAGGCCTACGTCAAAAAGATGCTCTCAGCCGGAGGCCCTCCTGCTGCCCCCGGCGGCATGCCATTCCAGCTCCCGGCCGCACCCGAGGTCGATTTCAGCAAATTCGGCGAGACCGAGACCCAGCCGCTGTCGCGCATCAAGAAGCTCAGCGGCACCCATCTGCACCGCGCCTGGCTCTCGGTGCCGCATGTCACCCAGTTCGACGAGGCCGACATCACCGAGCTCGAGGCCTTCCGCAAGGGCCAGAAGCAGGCCGCCGAGCAGGCCGGCGTCAAGCTCACCTTCATGCCCTTCCTGATGAAGGCCGTCGCCGGCGCGCTAGCGCAGATGCCAACGCTCAAGGCCTCGCTCTCGTCCGATGGCGAGAACCTAGTCCTCAAGCACTACACCCACATCGGCGTCGCCGTCGACACACCGAATGGCTTGGTAGTGCCAGTCATCCGCGATGTCGACAAGAAAGGCCTGTTCGAGATCGCCCGCGAGTTGATGGCGCTCAGCGCCAAGGCGCGCGACGGCAAGCTGCTACCCGGCGACATGCAAGGCGGCGTGTTCAGCATCTCCAGCCTCGGCGGCATCGGCGGTACCGCCTTCACGCCGATCGTCAACGCGCCGGAGGTCGCCATCCTCGGCGTCTCGCGCACCGCGATGAAACCGGTCTGGAATGGTCACAGCAACAGCTTCGAGCCGCGGCTGATGCTGCCACTGTCGCTGTCCTACGACCATCGGGTTGTTGATGGCGCCGATGGCGTGCGCTTCACGACCTTGCTGGCTGGGCTACTGAGTGATATCCGGCGCTTACTGTTGTAATGGATGGGGTGAACGCCTCTTCGCCGGGAAGCTTTACGCTGCATGCCGACGCAATTGCTGCAGATTGGCTCGGGCATAGCAACTGATGAACGCACTGAACACCTTGTACGATCTGGACTATTCCGCCTGGGTGGCTAAGACCGCTGAGCTGCTCCGCCAGGGGCGCTTCTCCGAGCTCGACCTGGACCACCTGGTGGAGGAGCTGGACGACATGGGCAAGAGTCAGCGGCATGAACTCGTGAGCCGCCTGCGAATCCTCATCGCCCATCTGCTGAAATGGCAGTATCAGTATCGGCAGCTCTCCGAACGCTGGGCGGAATACGAGGGCAAGAGCTGGCGCAACACACTCATTGAGCAACGGCTTGCGCTGCGCTACCTGCTAGAAGAGTATCCGGGGCTCAAGGGGAAAATCGGCGAGACCATCACCAAGGCCTACCCGCAAGCCATCGAGCTTGCCGCACGCGAGTCAGAACTGCCAGCCAAGACCTTCCCGGTCACCTGCCCTTATACTCAAGCACAGATCCTCGATCCTGACTTCTATCCTGATGTCGACTAGGGTGGCCCCTTTCAGGTGCCTCTATCGGTGAAACCCATCATGATGAGTACCAACGAAGCCGTGATCCACGAAAATGGCGCCATCGAGCTTGCCGAGCCGATTAAGCTCGAGGGTAAGCATCGGGCGCTGGTCACGATCCTTGACGAGCCGCCGACTGAACGCAGTGAAACGCTGCTCCTTTCGGAAGAATCGCTCGGAAGGGATTGGTTACGACCCGAGGAAGACGAAGCCTGGGCCGACCCGAAGTGATCACAACCAACAAACACCTGAACGAGAGACTTCATGAGCGACACCGCTCCGAATAAAGACATCAGCGCCCAAGTCGTCGTCCTCGGTGGCGGACCTGGGGGCTATACCGCCGCCTTTCGCGCCGCCGACCTCGGCCTGCGCACGGTGCTGATCGAACGCTACCCCAGCCTCGGCGGCGTCTGCCTCAACGTCGGCTGCATCCCCTCCAAGGCCCTGCTGCACACCGCGCAGATCATCGAAGAGGCCAAGACCATGGGGGCGATGGGCGTCACCTTCGCCCCGCCCGAGATCGATCTCGACAAGATGCGCGCCGGCAAGAACAAGGTGGTGAAGAAGCTCACCACCGGCCTCGCCGGCATGGCCAAGCAGCGCCAGGTCGAGGTGGTGCAAGGCACCGGGCGCTTCGAGACCCCAAACCGCATCAGCGTCGACAGCCGCGACGGCAAGATCGCGGTCAGCTTCGATCAGTGCATCATCGCCGTCGGCTCCACCCCGATCCGCATCCCTGGCTTCCCACACGATGACCCCCGCGTGATGGACTCCACCGATGCACTCGAGATCGACGGCATCCCGGAGCGCATGCTGGTGGTCGGCGGGGGCATCATCGGCCTCGAGATGGCCAGCGTCTATACCGCGCTCGGCGCCAAGATCGACGTTGTCGAGATGAAAGACCAGCTCATGCCCGGCGCTGACAAGGATCTGGTGCGCGCGCTGCAAAAGGTGGTCAAGAAGCGCTATCAGAACATCTGGCTCGAGACCAAGGTCGCGACCATGCAAGCCAGCTCCAAAGGCATTGAAGTGGTCTTCGAGGGCAAGCACCCCGGCGAGGCCAGCTACGACAAGGTGCTGGTCGCCATCGGCCGCCGCCCCAACGGCAAGCTCATCAATGCCGAGGCCGCCGGCGTCAAGGTCGACGAACACGGCTTCATCAAGACCGACCAGCACATGCGCACCAATATCCCGACCATCTTCGCCATCGGCGACGTCGTCGGCGGCCCGATGCTTGCCCACAAGGCCACCCACGAGGGCAAGGTCGCCGCCGAGGTCATCGCCGGCGAGCCCGCGCTCTTCGACCCCATGACCATCCCCTCGGTCGCCTACACCGACCCCGAAGTCGCCTGGATGGGCCTCACCGAGACCGAGGCCAAGGCGCAAGGCATCGAGGTCGAAAAGGGCGTCTTCCCCTGGGCCGCCAGCGGCCGCGCGCTCGGCATCCACCGCGACGAAGGGCTGACCAAACTCCTCTTCGACCCCGAGACCAAGCGCATCCTCGGCGCCGGCATCGTCGGCCCCAACGCCGGAGAACTGATCGGCGAAACTGTGCTCGCGCTCGAGATGGGCGCCGACATGGAAGACATCGGTATGACCATTCACCCGCATCCCACCCTCAACGAGACCATCGGCCTCGCCGCCGAGATGGCGCATGGCAGCATCACCGATCTGATGCCACCGAAGCGGCGCTGAGGGTCCAGCAACGACTTCGCCTTGACTGCCGTACAGGATGGGTGACAATCATATAGAATTTAGCGCCAGCACGAACGCAGGCATTTCACGCGAGGAAAGCCTTTGCAACTCTTTGGGCACCATATCTCGAGACGGACGCTTCTCTTAGCGGCGTTAGAGATTATTCTGATCCTCTGCTGCCTTCAGTTGGCGTTAATGGTCGTCACCAACGAGCCCGGCCAGCAAGCCTCGCGACTGGTGCAGAATCTTCTGCTTACCGGTCTAATCGTGCTCATCATGGAGACCATGGGCCTCTACGATCGCGAGGTCCACGCCCGGCTCGGCATCCGTGGGATCGACGATATGCTGCGCCTTGGCGCCTCCCTGCTGCTCGCGCTGCTCATCGTCGTCTTACTAAGTCCTTGGCTCACAGAGCATTTACCCAGCACCAAAGCCATCCTCATTGGCAGTGGGCTGGCCTTTTTCGTGGTAGCGGCTGAACGCTTTGCGTACCGAAGAGTCACCGATAAAGAAGCCTTCGCACATCGCATCCTGGTGCTCGGAGCCGGCAGCCGAGCGATGGCATTAGAAACCAGCAACGCCGAAGCCCATCGTCCCTATAAGGTGGTCTCGTTCGTCGCGATTGAAGACATGGAAGCGATCGATGTGCCAGAGTCGAAGGTGATCCAGCTCGAGCCTAACCAGAGCCTGCTCATGCTTGCGCGTAGCTTGCACATCGAGGAGATCGTCGTCGCGATTCGTAACCGTCGCGGCGTTCTGCCGATCCGCCAACTGCTGGAATGCAAGCTGCAGGGCATCACCGTCACCGACATCTCAACCTTCTTCGAGCGCGAACATCAGCGGCTCGAGCTCGGCTCGATGAATACCAGTTGGCTCGTCTTCGGCAGCGGCTTCCGCCAGAGTTGGTTCGGCAACCTGGTCAAGCGCACCTTTGATCTCCTGCTTAGCCTGACGCTGCTGTTACTGACCTGGCCGATCATGCTGATCACCGCCATCGCCATCCGGCTCGATAGCCCCGGCCCCATCTTCTATTGGCAGACCCGTGTCGGGCGCGGCAACAAGCCTTTTGAGATCTGCAAGTTCCGCAGCATGACGCAAGACGCCGAGCGCGATGGAAAACCACAATGGGCCGCAAGCAACGACCAGCGCATCACCCGCGTCGGGCGCATCATCCGCAAACTACGGATCGACGAGTTGCCGCAAATGATCAACGTCTTCTATGGCGAGATGTCGTTCATTGGGCCGCGCCCAGAGCGCCCGCTCTTCGTTGAGCAACTCAGTCAACAGATTCCCTACTTTCTCGCGCGGCACAGCCTCCGCCCCGGCATCAGCGGCTGGGCGCAGGTCCGCTATCCCTACGGCGCCTCGGTCGAAGACGCCCGACAAAAGCTCCAGTACGACCTCTACTACGTCAAGAATCACACCCTGTTTCTCGACATCCTGATCCTCCTGGAGACGGTCAAGGTCGTCATCTTCGGCCGCGGCGCTCGCTAGTCGGAGAGCGCAGCGCTGGCGATGCCTTTAACCGCGATCACCTACCTCGGATCGGCACTCGCCTACCTCCTCCTCGCCACCCTCGTTCTCGTGCGCTGGCGCCATCGCCCCAGCAGTTCCTGGATGCTGACGGCGAGTCTCCTCACGGTCGCCTGGGCGCTGTACCTGGCGTTCCTGTCGTGGCAGTTCGATAGCAATGCGGCCATGACCGGCGGCCTCTTCGAGGTCGGCCGCAATGCGGGCTGGTTCGCGCTGATACTCTCGATCCTCGCCACGGCCAACGGCGGCGATGAGGCCAAAGACCGTTCAGGGTCTTCGACCAGCCCCCAGGCATTGCGCGTTTGGATCGCTGCAACGACGGGATTTTTGTTACTCACCCTCCTCGTCTTCGTGCTCCCAGCCTCGGTTCAGGGCGTCCAGCTCTGGCGCAGCCTGACCATCTTATCGATGGCCGTGGCGGGCCTGGTGTTGGTCGAGCAACTGTATCGGAACACCCCGCCACAACGGCGTTGGCAGATCAAATTCCTCTGTCTTGGCCTCGGCGGCATCTTTGCCTTTGACCTGTTCCTCTATGCGGACCTGGTCCTGTTCCAAACCCTAGACAGCCCGACCTGGCAGGCGCGTGGCGTCGTCAGCGCCATGGTCACGCCGCTCCTTGGCCTCGCCTTCAGTCGCCGCCTACCCCGAAAACCAGGGGAAGCCTTCGTCTCTCGCAGCCTGCTCTTCCATACCACCGCCCTGATGGGCAGCGGGCTCTATCTGCTGGCGATCGGCATTGCCGCCTATTTTCTGCGCCAGATTGAAGGCGATCTCGGCACCCTATTGCAAATCGGCTTCTTGTTCGGCGCCATCTTGCTGCTCTCGCTGGTACTCTTCTCCGGCAGTGTGCGCGCGCGCTTGCGACTCTTTCTGTCCAAGCATTTCTTCCGCTACAAATACGACTATCGTCAGGAATGGCTGCGCCTCACCGGCATGCTCTCGGCCGAAGACCAACCCATGCCCTTCCACGAGCGCTGCATCGGTGCCATCAGCGATTTGATCGAAAGCTCCGGTGGTCTGCTTTGGGTGCGCCACGACGATGGTCGATATCAGATCCAAGGCGCACTGAACCTGGGCACGCCAACCTATCCGCCGGAATCCCCCACCGGGCCGCTGATCCGTTTCCTCGACCGCACCCACTGGATCATCGAACTCGAGGAATACCGCCGGGAACCCGGTTTCTACAGCAACCTGATTTTGCCCGACTGGCTTCTGCAAGATCCCCGTCACTGGGCCGTGGTGCCGCTGCTCAAGGGCGACGACCTGGTCGGCTTCGTCGTCCTTGCCCAGCCACGCGCACCCCATCGCATCGATTGGGAGGAGCGCGATCTGCTCAAGACCGCGGCCCGCCAGCTTGCCGTCTATATCGCCCTAGTGCGCACCCAAGACGCCCTGCTCGAAGCCCGTCAGTTCGAGGCCTTCCATCGCCTCGCGGCCTATCTGGTGCATGACCTCAAGAACATCTCTGCCCAGCTCTCGCTGATCTGCTCCAATGCCGAGCGGCACCGTGATAACCCGGCCTTTATCAGCGATGCCTTCAAAACCGTCGCCAACGCCCGCGATCGACTCGAACGCACCCAAGCGCACCTGCGCACGGTCCAAACACAGGGCGAGAACGCGCTGCCGCAGCCGACTGTACTATCGAGCCTACTCAGCGAGGTGATCGCCGAAAGCCAGGATGAGCGCCCAGTGCCCAGTCTCGAGGTCCGACAACCAATCGAGATCACCGTCGACGACGAGAGCCTGAAAAACAGCGTTCAGCACCTCGTACGCAACGCACAGCAGGCGACCGCCGACAGCGGCTGGGTGCGACTGATACTTGATGCCGATGACGATTGGGTTCAGATTATCGTCGCGGACAATGGATCAGGCATGGACGAGGACTTCCTGCGCCGGCGCCTGTTTCGGCCTTTCCAGACCACCAAGGGCAACGCCGGCATGGGCATCGGCCTCTATGAGGCACGCGACCGCATCATCCGCATGGGCGGGCAGATCGATGTCGACAGCCAGGCCGGCATCGGGACCCAGTTCACCCTGCGACTGCCACGACGACCACTTCCACAGCAGGCAAGCAATCATGGTCACCACCGAGAAAAAACCGCTGAAACTCCTCATCGTTGAAGATGACAGCGGCCTGCAAAGCCAACTCCGCTGGTGTTTCGATGGCTATGACATCCTGCAGGCAACCGATCGCGCCAGCGCCATAAGCCAGGTTCGACGTCAAAAGCCCCAGCTGGTAACGCTTGATCTCGGCCTACCGCCGGACCCAGCCAACGCCACCGAAGGCTTAGCCCTGCTAGAAGAGATCCTCGCCATGGCACCGGACACCAAGATCATCGTCGTCACCGGCAACGACGATCGCGCTCATGCCTTACAGGCGATCAGTCTCGGCGCTTACGATTTCTACATCAAACCGGTCGATGCCGACACCCTGCGCCTCATCGTCGACCGCGCCGCGCACCTGTTCCAGATCGAGGCTGAGAATCGCAAGCTCGCGCGCCAGAATGCATCGCCGCTGCATGGGCTGATCACCGCTGATCCGGCCATGCTCAAGCTCTGCCGCATGATCGAGCGTGTCGCCCCTTCCGATGCCACCGTACTCTTGCTGGGCGAAAGCGGTACCGGCAAAGAGGTGCTCGCCAGGGCGCTACATGAACTCAGTCCGCGCCGCAAGGGGCCATTCGTCGCCATCAACTGCGCCGCGATCCCGGAAAACCTCCTCGAAAGCGAACTCTTCGGCTACGAGAAAGGCGCCTTCACCGGCGCCACCCGACAGACCATCGGCAAGATCGAGCACGCCAACAACGGCACCCTGTTCCTCGACGAAACCGGCGATCTGCCGATGAGCCTGCAGGCCAAGCTGCTACGCTTCCTGCAAGAGCGCGTGGTCGAGCGACTCGGCGGACGGGCGGAGATACCGGTCGACATCCGCATCGTCGGCGCGACCAACAAAGATCTCGAGCAGATGATCAAAGACGGGGATTTTCGCGAAGACCTGTTCTATCGCATCAGCGAGATCGCCATCAACATCCCACCCTTGCGCGAGCGGCAAGGCGACCGTAGCCTGATCGCCCACGCGCTGCTGGACCGCTTCCGCCAAGATCAGCGCAAAACCAACCGCCTCAGCTTTTCCACCGACGCCCTCCGGGCTATCGAGGCTTACGACTGGCCTGGCAATGTACGCGAGATGGAGAATCTGATCCGGCGTGCGGTCATCATGGCCGAAGGCAACCGGATCGAAGCGGATGATCTCGGGATTGGTATGCCCGAAGATGCTGCTGAAGAGACGGTCGGATTGCGCGAAATCCGCGATGCCGCCGAGCAAGAGGCGATCATCAAAGCCATGAGCCGCTGTAACAACAACATCGCCCAAGCCGCAGAGTTGCTCGGCATTACTCGACCAACCCTGTACAACCTGCTGGACAAATATGGCTTTCGACAGTCAACGCCTTGAGCCAGCCAGGATGCCCCCCATGGATCCATGCCCCCATGAGCGGCAAGCCTAAGCGGCCCTCACAGACTCAAGCAGTTTGAAGCTGGGGCTGGTCGAGAAAGCGCAAGCCCATTTCCAAGCTCTCACTCACAAACACGACGATGGCATTCCGGATGCCCTTATCAGGAACGATCACTCGCACCTCGGTGCCCAGGGCGGGCGCCAAGGCTTCGGGTTCCTGCACGGCCACCCGCGCACCGCCCAGCGAGATATCCACCAAACGACAAGGAAAGCTAAAGCCCTGCACCCAGATATCCGTAAGCAGATTGACCATCTTGCGCGGAAAACGGCGCCGATCCGAGGCGTGCGTGGGCTCATCGGAGAGATGTCGCAGGCTCCAGGTTCGGCTGGCCTCCCGGTGCATCTCGTTGGCCGACAACGCATAGATCCTGGCTTGAGCCTCGGCCTCGAGCGCAGGAGCGCCCAAACGCTCGATTACCTTCTCCACAAACAACGGCGAAATCCCTTCGTACTCCGCATGAGTGGCCAAATCCGAGCGCAACTGCTCATGGATCTTGCCAAGCACGTTGTAGCGTTGTTCCCAGTTCCCCGGCTCGAGTGCGGAAAACCAAAATTCGGCCAGTTCTTCGGCCAGCTGACTGTAATTAGCGTCTTGCATGGGATCGCGCACTCCAAATCGGTATCAAGGCGCTGCCGGTGGGCAGAATCGGATAATCTTGTCTTAAGCAATCTTCGCGCCAAACAACAATTCGCATTTTAAGACGTTGATTTGGAAAAACGATCAGAGATTGCGCGGCTCACCGCCTCCAGCGGCGTAGCCAATTCGTAAAAAAAACTGACGGCCCTCGAGATCCTCAAGGCCGCAGATTCTGCTGCTGCAGCAGCTCGCGCGCAAACTGGATCGGGATCGCATAGCTGATGCCGCTCGGACGCTCCAACGCACTCTCACGCCCCTCCTTGACGAACACCATATTGATCACCCCCAGCACCTGAGCGCTGTCGACCGCGTACAGAGGGCTGCCGCTGTTGCCTGGATAAGCGGTCGCATCCAGTTGCAGGATGGTGTACGGCTCACGCATGCGCTTGATCAGCGCCGGACTCAGCTGCTTGCCAGAGCGCGCCGGCATCACCACCGGCGCCACCGCCGCCACTGTCCCCCGATGAGTGGCCGGAAACAGCCCCAGCGCGGCGCCGATCGGAAAACCGGTAAAGGCGATATCCTCGCCCTCGCGAACCGAACCAGCACTGCCCAGCCGCAGCGCCGGCAGCGGCTCGCCCTCGATACGCAGCAGCGCCAGATCATGCGCCTCATCCTGCGCGATCAGCTTTGCTCCACGCGCCTGCGCCTGTGAGCCTCCAGCCGGAACGAACGCCGCCAAGAACTCCTTCCGCTCCCTGTTAAGCTTATCGGGAACCACATGAAAGTTAGTGATCACATGGCGCCCATCGGCCACCGCAAAGCCGGTGCCACGAATCTGCGCCCGCGGCTGCCGCGTTTCCTGGTAGGTGCCGATGCCGACCACCGAGGGCTTAACGCGCTCGATGGTGGTGGGGAGGTTGTTGGCCCAGGAACTGCGGCTTGAGAGCAACGTCAAACCCAGAAGACCTAGCAGTATCCAGCTTCTCCAGCCCGCGTTAGGAGCTTGGATCAGGGTGATGCTCATCTTATCGACTCCATCAGAAAAACCTAACTTTCGGCTACACTATGGCAGTGTCTGATGAGCCTGGCTAGCATGTGTCAGAAAACTTAACACAGTCCCGGACTAAGCATTTGCCACTAGCCAGCAGAAAGGCCAGCCTCATGATTTCTCGATCAAATCAAGAAATGGCGTAAATTTTGCTTTTAATCTGAGTACTGTCCCAGCTCATATTAAAGCCATCCTTCTTAGGAGCCGTGTTCATGAATCAAGACGACAAGACCCCCCCCGTTGAGCAAGAGCAGATGTTACAGCCAACGCAATCTCGGAACGCCAACCCAGATCATCAGGCGTCCCGCCGGCGGTTGCTGAAGGCCGCTGCCGTTGCCCCGGTAATCTATACATTGCCAAGTGGCAGTGCGCTTGCAGCAACTTCGACATCTTGCCTTGGCAATGAAGGAAATATTATTACAGGCGTCACAAAAGAAATGGAGGACGTTGAAAGCTGTGACAATGAAGGAAATTGTACAACCTTCTCTCAAGAAACCGGAAGATTAAAAGTTGGCGACCAGGTTTTCACTCCCACTGGCAACCCAAATGAATTCAACGATGGCGAGCAATACTATATCAAATATGATCAAGAAACTCTTGTCGCAGGATCCTGCTGGAATTCGATCAACCTGAGCTCAACAAAAAGCTTTAGCGATTTCTTGTAACCCAAGCACCTAAAGATACCGGCAACCTGGCATCAGAATCGGTCGCCACTGTGCGCTTAAATCTGCGTTATCATCCAATGGATGACGGCGGCATCCTATTCGACGAAGCCACCTGGAAAACCCATATCCTTACCGCCTCAGCCGCCCTCATTTACGAAACCCTGATCGAACAGAGCGGCGGGAACGCAGTGACGATGACCGACGCCAGGGATCTGTTGCGCGATGCGCTCGACTTCGATCCAGACAGCCCAGACAGCATTCAACTCCTCGCCATGCTGAAGACGCTCGGCGTGATTCGCGCATGAGCGCGCCGAGCCTGCGGCTGCGCGACTGCGATCCGCGCCAGATCCGCCAACGCTGCCGCGCCGGACAATTCCATATCGACTATGGCGCGGCCTTGGTGCGCGTGCGCAGCCCGCTCGATGTGTTCGCGCGAACCGTGCAGTGCACTTACGGCGCCTTTCGGCTGCCGCACTCGGCGCAGACCGAGTGTGCCGACTATCATGTCGAAGTCATCCGGCCACGCGGCCCGCGTGCCTTCATTCGCCCGCAATCGCAATTTCGCATCGACGGCATTCAGCCGTTCGACCCCTTTCCACTCACGAATGCATTGCCGCTGTTCGAATGGGGCGTGAATTGGTGCTTCGGCCAGCGGGCCAATCAATACATCCTGCTGCATGCCGGCGTCCTTGCAAAAGGTGAGCGCGCCATCATCATGGCCGCGCCTCCCGGCTCCGGCAAAAGCACCCTCGCCGCCGCCATGATGCTGCGCGGCTTTCGCCTGCTTTCCGATGAATTCGGCGTCTTGCGACCAGAGACTGGCGATCTCATCGCGATGCTCAAACCGGTCGCGCTCAAGAACCAATCCGTCGAGGTCATTCGCGCCTTTTCGGATGCAGCGGTGATCGGCCCGCTGTTCACCGGCACCCGCAAGGGCGATGTCGCCCATCTCGCCCCCAACGACGCCAGCGCCGATGCGATTCACCAACCGGCACGCCCGGCACTGGTGATCTTCCCCAGCTTCAAAGCCGACGCCGCGCTCGCCAGTCACCGCCTGCCGGGTAAGGACGCCTTCGCCCATCTCGCCTTCAACAGCTTCAATTATCATCTGCTCGGTGCGATCGGCTTCGAGGCCGTCGCCGATGTCATCGCCGCTTGTCCGGCCTATCAGGTGCGGTACAGTGATCTCGACGCGGCCATCAGCCACATCGATACGCTGCTTGATGCAGCCGACGCTGAGACAGCTGCCCGTGCAGAGGCAGCCGTCGATGCTGAAACAGCTGCCGATGTCGACTGACGCCAACATCCCAACCAGCGCCCAGGCAGGTTCATGCATGCCGGTCAGCGCCCACTGACGCCCAGCCATGCCGGCTAACGCTCACATCACCCGCCGCAGGCCCGACACCCGACTGCCGCTGCCAGCAGGGCAACACCTGCTGCCGCTGCTGAGCGACCCCACACACGCGCATCGCATGCAGCTCGCCGACTGGGACAGTACCCTCCGCCTGGCGCGCCAGGCGCGGGTGCTCGGGATGCTCGCACATCGGCTGCAAGCAGCGCACTCGGGGCGATCGAAGCAAGCTGAGCAAGCGGGCGCAGAACACTGGCGCGCGATCCCGGAACGCGTCCGTGGTCACCTGCAAGCCGCCATCAATTACAGCGCCTACCGCGCGCACCTGGTGCGAATGGAACTGCGCGACCTGGAACGCGCGCTGCCTGCCGAGCTGCCGGTCACCCTGCTCAAGGGCGCCGCCTATCTGCTGCAGGACTTGCCCCTCACCCGAGGCCGCGCGCCCAACGATGTCGATCTGCTCGTGACCCGCGCCAACCTCGATCGCGCCGAGGCCGCACTGAAGACCGCAGGCTGGCAGATGACCACCCACTCCGACTACGACGAGCACTATTACCGCGCATGGAGCCACGAGCTCCCACCACTGCGCTATCCCGGCCACCCGCTCGAGGTCGACCTGCATCACACCATCACACCGGTCACCAGCCGCACCCGCGCCGACGCGGCCCTGCTGTTCGCCGACCTGCGACCGATCCCCGGCTCGCGGTTTCTCGCCCTCAGCCCGGCGGATCAGATCATCCACGCCGTCATCCACCTGTTCCAGGATTCCGAGCTCGAGGGCGAATTACGCGGCCTGGTCGATATCGACGCCCTACTGCGCACGCATCTGCGCACCGACCACGACTGGCAGGCGCTGATCGAGCGCGCGCATCACCATCAAGCCTCGCACCTGCTTTGGTATGCGCTGCACTACTGCCGCCGTTGGCTGCAAACGCCGATGCCAGAGGATTTGGTGCAAAGCACTAACAAGGTGCAAGGCACTCACAAGGCGCAAGGCAATCACAATCGGACACTCGCGCCACCACCCTGCATCGCCCGCGCTGCGCTGGATTGGACCCTCACCCGCATCTTCCTGCCGCGCCTACCCGAGACCCCGCCAACCCTAGCCCAACGCCTTGCCACCCAAGCTGGCAAAGTCCGCTACCATCTGCGGCGCATGCCGCTGGCCTTGCTGGCCCGGCACCTAGTCCACAAAAGTCGGGTCGCGCTCACGCCCAGCACCAGGCAAAGCGCAGACTAACAGCAGAGGCACAGAGGCATCCGGGGATGCGGACCAACCAGACATCGCATCGCGGCATCATAGCAATCGTCCTCGCGCTCATTGCCTACGGCTCGCTGTATCCGCTGTCGATCTCGCTCGAAGCCGGAAACGCACAGACTTGGGCGCGCTTCTTCACAGCCTGGGGCGGACAGGACTCGCTCGGCGACCTGGTTGGCAATATTGCCTTATTCGTCCCGCTCGGCTTTTTCGCGGCCATCGGCGTCGCTCCGCAAACACGTCGAACGCCACGCCTCGTCGGCATCCTGTTCTGGTGCGTTCTGTTCGCCTTCGTGCTGCAGGCGCTGCAGATCTACATCCCCGCACGCGACGCGGCGCTGATCGATGTCGTCTGGAACGCCGTCGGCCTCGGCATCGGCTTTGCGCTTGCCTCTGCCGCCTTCACCACGCGCTGGCTCGGGCGCATCGCCGATCAGCCGCTGCCGATGGCAACGCTGCTCGTCGCCGCGCTGTGGGGCGCCGCCGAACTGGTGCCGCTGGTGCCCAGCATCGACCCGCAACTGATCAAGGACAGCCTCAAGCCACTGCTCCTCGAACCGCGCTTCTCGCTCTTAGACAGCCTGACAGCCGCCATCGGCATCAGCGTGCTCGGCCATGCACTGGCGCGCATCCTGGGCGAGCGCAACAGCCTCCCCTGGCTGCTGCTGGCGGCGCTGCTGGTGCTGGCGGCCAAGCCGTTCATCGTCGTCGTCGAACTCGACCTCTCAACCCTGATCGGTTTTGGTATCGGCGTTGTGGCCTCGGGGCTGCTGCTCCGAGTCGACCCGCCACAGCGCGCCCTCCTCCTGCTCGTCGGGCTCGTCCTGGTGCTGACCGCCAACGGGCTCGAGCCCTTCCGACTCACGCACAGCACCAATGCCATGGGGTGGATTCCGTTCGCCGAGGTGCTCGAAGGCTCGATGCTGATCAATTCCCGCGCGTTGGTCACCAACCTGTTCTTCTATACAGCGATCCTCTGGCTGGTACAGCAGCGCGGCGGCTCCCTGCCCGCCGCCAGCCTGCTGCTTGCGCTCTGGGTGACGTTGCTCGAAATCGCGCAGGTCTTCCTCATCGGCCGGACACCCTCGATCACCGAGCCGATTTGGGTCATCCTGGTCGCCGCCACCCTCATGCGCCTGACCGACACAGCGCAGCCTGTCGATGGGCAGCACGGTCTTTCCCCCCGGTCTCGCGATGAGCCGCCTGCCCTCAGCAGCCGGCCCGTCGACGCCAACGCCCCAGCGCCATCGACGCCCAACGAGGCCAGACCCTGGCATCGGGTGTTGATCCAGTTCGCAGCGATCGCGGCGCTTGGCGCGATCCCTATGTGGGTGGTGGTGCGCCTTCCCGGCGTTCCCTACAACCTGCGCGAGCTGCTGCATGGCGATTCCCATCCACTCGCCGCCTGGGTCTTCGTGCTCGCGCTGCTTTGGATTGGCGCCGGAGCGGCCTGGATGGCGCGCCAGATCCACCGCGCGCGCCGGCCGATCCTGCGCATTCCGCTCAGCGCCTTCGCCGCCGCCATGGTCAGCCTGCTGCTGCTCAGTCTCAGCGTCACCCAGGAGAGCATCCTGGATATCGCCGGCTCGACCAACCTGCACTGGTTCGTCACCAACCGGGACATTTGGGGCGAGCAGGCCCGAGTGCTGTTTCTCGCCCTCGGCCCGGACTTGGTCGCCATCGTCGAACGTCCGGTGCGCTTTGCGGCGCTCTTCGGCCCCTTGTTCATCATGCTCGCCCTCGCGCAAGCGGCCTGGCTGCAACACATGGAGCGACAAGACCCAAGCCGTGCGATCGCGGCGCGCGTGGCCTGGCTTGCGCTCAACGCCTTGCCCTGGCTGCTGCTCTGCAAAGCCATCGCCTTTGATTGGTCTTCAACCGATAACCTGAACGAACTCATTGCACGGCAGGGCCTGCTCGGTATTAACGGCGACGATTACCTCTATGCATTGATCGCCGTTGTTGCGGTCAACGCGGTCCTGGTCGCGCAAGCGCGCTCGCGACGCACCGCGTTCATCGCCCTGCTCGCGAGCCTCATGGTCGTGCCGATCGCTTGGTGGCTGCTCAACCAAGCGCTCGCGGATCAGGTACAAAAGTACGGATTGACCTTCTCCGGTATCCAGTTCCTGCTCGGGCCGGATCGCAGTGACCTTTTGAGCGAGCAGGCCCTGCTCGCGCGCTGGGTCGTCGTGCAGACCGCCGCTGTCATGGTCTTCGCGCTCGGCTTGAGATTGGCGACCCCGCTGTTCGGGCCTGTGGTGGGTTCGGAGAAACCAACGCCAACACACGCTCAGTCGCCAGTGCGTGCTCAGTCACAAGCCCATGCTGAGACGACATTCACAGCCAGATTAACCCTGCAACAGCTCGATTTCCTCGACCAGGTCGCCAAGCAGCTCGAACTCGATTTCCAGAGCGCGATTCGGCGCGTGGTCGACGTCCTGCTCAATGAGTACAGCGAAGCAACGCTAGTGGAGCGTCTGAGTCGTCCTACCCTCTACCAGACGGACGACCCTGGCCAGCGTCTGGTTGAACAAACGGTCGATCTCCGCGAGGACCAGGCACAATGCATCAGAGCGCTCGCGGCCCAGGCCGACATCAGCGTATCGCGCACCATGCGGCGCACGGTGCGCCTATTCATGGAAGATATTACCGGCAACGCCTGAACGGACTCAGCGCGCGAACGCCCCGAAGCGCGCCTCTATCGGGCCTGCTTGCTCCAAGCGCAACGGTCCCGAGGGGACGGCCCCTCCGGCAGCATAAGCATCTCGATTGTTGTAACATTTTCGCGCATCAGCACGACAAGGCTTATCTCAAGCATGCCTTCGTTGAGCGGATCATCAGCGATGTCCGTGGCCCGGCCGCCACAGGCCCAAAAATACTGGCCGATATCAACGCCTGGTTCACCGAAGACTGGTTGGACGACCAAATGGAGAACCCCCATGATCACCGTTGACAAACAGGACATTGGTCAGCTCTTGTTACTCGACTATCTAGCCTCTCTGCATAAGGCACAAGAAAAACTACGTCTGTTTGAATGCAAATATCAAACATCTTTGGAAAACTTTTCAGCGTTACTCAAGGTGAGCGATCAAGAAGATTTCGAGGCTTGGGATGATTACATGGAGTGGAAAGCGTTTCAAAAAGTCTCTGATGATTTAAAAGAAAAAATCGACGAAAAAAATGGAAATTTTGAGTTTACTTGATCGGCACAAGCGAGAAGGCATCGTCGAGAGCAGTGATATTACGCTGGATAGCGTCCTCAACCTCATTCAGAAGCAGGTTGGTGGCGAAAGTGATGACTCATGCAGAATATGACAGAAATGATTGGAGAGCACCATGAATTCAGCGATTGATGTTCAGCAGTTAGTACCAGCCTGGCAATCGCTCCAAACCTTGGCTCCGGTTCACCATATTGATTCCGAAGTCGACTATGAGCAAGCTATCACCCTGCTCAACAACCTGCTCGACATTGTGCGTGACGACGCAACGCATCCACTCTATTCGTTGGTCGCTGTGATCGGGGATCTTATTGAAGCCTACGAAATTTCCCATGAGCCGCTGGCTTGACGCTGAAAGCGTAAGCGTCTCGATTGTTGTACCAACTTCGCGCACCAACACAAAATGAGAACCGACACCCAAATCTACACCTTGCTCGGCGCCGACCCGGAGTTCCTGTACCGCCTCACCGACGGCATCCAGATCTGCGGGCCGTATCTCTTCGAGGCACTGGACGTTAAAGGCCTGCAACGGCGCACCGACGGGGTGCTGATGCCACAGCACGAAGACGAAGGCATCTGGATCATCGAATTCCAGGCCCAATCCGATCCGCTCATCTACCACCGTCTCGTCCAAGAGATCGGCCTTGTCGGCGAGCGCCATCCTACCCGCGCCGTGCGCGGTTTCGTCCTGTTTGCCGACGCCAAGATCGACCCCGCCACCGAGCCTTGGCACAGCCTCATGGCCCGCGATGCCGACGCCCCCGTGCGCTGCGCCTACCTGCCCGACATCCTGCGCCGCCTCACCCAAGAAGACCCTGAGCATCCGCTGCTCGGCGTCTTCCTGCCCTATTTGGAAAGCGATCTCGCGCACTTGCAAGCCCGCGCCCCGGCCGTCTACAGTCAGCTAAAAACAGCGGCCATTCCACCGCAAGCTCGACAATACTGTCTCGATGTCTTTCAATCCTGGCTGATGGCTCGCTTCAAGACCCTTGGCCTTCCGGAGATCCTCAACATGCTAGGCGAACTGACCCCGTTAGAAGAAACCCGCGCGTACAAAGAACTCGTGGCGAAAGGTGAGGCGAAAGGCGAGGCGAAAGGCGAGGCGAAAGGCCGCCAGCGCGAAGAACGCCTTATCCTGCGACTGTTGCACCGCCGCATTGGCGAGATTCCGGAGGCCCAGCAAGCACGCATCAGCGCCTTACCGATCGAGCAGCTCGAAGCCTTGGGCGAGGCCCTGTTGGACTTCACCGAACTGACCGACCTCAACGCCTGGCTCGCCGAACACTGAGCAGGAGTCGGCAAGCAGTGCCATCAGGAGTGCCCAGGTCCATCCTGCGGCTTACGCCTTGTTCCAGGCCGGCACCCGAATTGTAAATCGTCAAATGCGCCACATCGATCAGACTCATCGTGAGGACGATCAAGCGTAAGCGTCTCAACAGACTCAGTGCGCGAACGCCCCGAACCGCGCCTCTATCGAGTCTGCTTGGTCCGAGCGCAATGGTCCACTGCGGGGCCAGCGGGACTCGATATCGAATGTATCGGGCATCTGCAACCGACCTTCGCGCGGGCTCAGATCCAGCGCATCCAGCCCGGCGAGCGGCGCAACGAACATCGCCTCCGCCTCCGCCAGCTCGCCGACAACGTTCAGGTCATCGTCCCATTCCAGCTGTGGACTCGCGCTCAGCAGCACATTGCCCGCCACTTGGGGAGACAGCCCCTCGGGCATGCCGGTCACGGTCAGCGCTGGCCCCTCCGTCAGGATGGTATTGTGGATCACATCCACCACCCGGGGCACATCGTTATGCGCCATGAAGATCACACCCGCGCCGAACCAGTTCACGAACAGGTTATCGGACAGCGCCAAACGCCCCTCGCCCTGGAACAAACGCTCGGTCGGGTTCTGGAAGAACAGATTGCGTTCGATCAGATAATGGTCCTCGGCGCCCGCGCCCTCCAGCGGGAAGTGCCCCACCAGCACATTGGGCCGCGCCCGCTCGCCCTCGCCGCCGCCGGTCAGCTTGCTGAACACATTATCGCGGATCACCGTCACCGACGGGCCTTGGGGCATGCCGTCGAGTACCGGACGCGGTGCCTGATGCTTGATCTGCAGGTTGTAGCCCAGCGTATCCTCGATGCGGTTGCCTTCGATCAGCCCGTTGATGAAGGGAGCCGTGCCATCAGAGTTTCCCAGGTACATCCCGGTTCCCACGCCTTGAATCTGGTTATCGCGGATCACCCAGTTCCAAGCCGGCGTCTTGGTCGAGATACCATTGAAGGCTTGCGCTGCGTCGAAGCCAGTGATGGTCAGGTTTTCCAGGGTCACATCATGCGCGAAACGCCCGCGCCCTTCGGCCACAATGGCATGACCACGCGCGCCGCGTCCGTCTAGATAGAGATTGCGGATGATCACATGCGCGACATCGATCAGACTCACCGTGATACCGCGATCGCGGCCCTCGAACAACGCTGGCGGACCCTCGGCTGGCCCCTCGATGATCACGGGCCGACCTGGAGCGCCTGCGGTTCCGCGCAGCAGAAGCCCCCGTTGATAGATTCCAGAGGCCAACCGCAGGTGATCGCCAGGACCCAGTTGTCGCAAAGACTCTCGGTAATCGTTCGGACCAGCCTCAATCAGCCGGTCGCCGAAGGCAGGCTGCGTGATGCCGCAGAGCATCCACAGCAGAGGCAGGAGCATCAAGCGTAAGCGTCTCGATTGTTGTACCATCATCGCGCACCAGTACCAGAAGGATTGTCCCGAACATGCCTTCATCAAGCGGACCACCCGAAATCCCCACAGCGATGTCAGATACCGCACAAGGCCGCGCCGGCTTGGTCTCCGTGATCATGCCCTCCTTCAACACCGCAGCCTACATCGGTGAAGCCATCGACAGCGTTCTGGCGCAAGACTATCCGAACAAAGAACTCATCGTCATCGACGACGGCTCCACCGATACCACGGTCGAGCGGATTCGCAGCTACGGCGATCAGCTCAGGCTCATCACCCAGGCCAATCAAGGCTCCGCCGTCGCCCGCAACCAGGGCCTGCAGGCCGCCCAGGGCGACTACATCGCGTTCCTTGACTCCGACGATCTGTGGCTCCCTGGAAAACTCAGCGCACAGGTCGCGCATCTGCAGAGACACCCAGAGATCGACATGGTGTTCTCGCGCTGGCAAGTCTGGAAGCCCGACCCGGACGGCGCTTTCCCATCCGCAAGTGACCTGTTGCCGGCGTCCAGCACACCAACACCAGACAGCGTACCCGGTATCGTCCCTGATCGCTCTGGCTGGCTCTACAACCGCCTGCTGTTTTCCTCACTGCTGCACACCATCACTGTCATGGCTCGCCGCAGCCTGATCGAGCGCGTGGGTCTATTCGACACCTCGCTGAAGCGCGGTCAGGACTACGACTATTGGATCAGGGCATCACGACTTACGCAGATGCATCAACTCGACCGCGTTTTTGCACTCTACCGCCTGCATGGTCATGGCTGCGTTCACCGCTGGCCAACAGTCAACTATGAAGGCCTGGTCGTCAACAAAGCAGTCGAGCGCTTTGGACTGATAGGACCTACTGGCGACATCACCCCTGCCAAAGCCGTCAGGCGACGTGTCGCTGAGACCAGCTTCACCTTTGGTTATCATCATTTCTGGAGCGGTCAAGCCAGGATAGCACTCAGAGCCTTTGCTCAAGTCATCGCGAAACGCCCGTTATACCTGAAGGCTTGGCCTTACCTTGCGCTTGCAGGAGTAAAAAGCCTGTTGCCGCAGCGCATCCAACAACGCTGGAACCGTCAACGCCAATAGTTTATTGAATTATGTTTAATACCTTATCAAAGCTAAAGGAACTGCTTGATCCGCGTGATCGTGGGAAAGTGTTCCTGCTTCTTTTTTTGATGATTGTAACCGCTTTTATGCAGACCGCAGGCATTGCGTCGGTCATGCCATTTCTTGCAGTCTTGTCAAATCCAGAAGTTATCGACACGAATATTTGGCTAAGTAAAGCGTTTGAATTTCTCGATTTCGACTCTAAGGATAATTTTCTCTATTTTCTCGGGATATTAGCATTTGTAGTCTTTGTCCTTGGGACCGCATTGCAAGCACTAACGCAATGGGCGATCATCCGTTTTTCACATATGCAACAGTACGAACTCTCCCGCCGGCTGATGGCAGACTACCTGCGAAGACCCTATGCCTTCTTTCTGAATCGCAATTCTGGTGATCTCGCAAAAAATGTACTGCAAGAGACGGCCCAGGCTATCAATGGCGGATTGATGCCTGCCATGCGCTTAGTCAGCCAAATCCTGCTAGCTAGTGCGATTGTCACACTGCTAATTATCATATACCCAATCATGGCGATGATCGTTGCGATCACACTAGGAAGCATTTATGGATTAATCTACTTACTTGCCAGAACCTGGTTGAATAAAATCGGCAAAGACCGAGTTCAAGCTAACCGTGAACGTTTCACAGCGGCTGCTGAAGCATTTGCCGGAGCCAAGGAAATTCGTCTGCTTGGTCGCGAGTTCGATTACTTAGAGCGTTACCGCAACCCATCTAAGCGCTTCGCAAAACATCAAGCCAATTCAACTCTCCTTCAAAATCTTCCTCAGTATGCGATTGAGGCAATCGCCTTTGGGGGGATATTACTGGTTGCACTCTATTCCATGGCTGGACATGGTGGCATTGAGACTGCCTTGCCTTTAATTGGGGCCTATGGACTTGCTGGGCGTCAGCTGATTCCCGCTTTCCAGAAGATTTTTAGTAGCATTGCACAAATGCGTTTTAGTTCGGCAGCAGTCGACAATATCCTTGCCGACCTTGGCGCTCAATCTGACTCCATCGCATTACCACAACGCTCGCAAAAGATTAAGCCACTGATCCCCTCCACCGTGATCGCGCTTAAGAACATTACTTACCACTATCCAGGCAGCGAAGAACCCGCACTGCAACAACTGAATCTAACCATCGAAGCAAACACCACCGTCGGATTTGTTGGCCCCTCCGGTGCCGGCAAAAGCACCTTAGTTGATTTACTGCTCGGGCTTTTGCCAGCCGATAAAGGTGAGATCTACATTGACGATCAGCCTTTGACTGAAGGGAACACACGGAACTGGCAAGCAGCAATTGGATATGTACCGCAGCATATTTTTTTAGCTGATCAAAGCGTTTCTTCGAACATAGCGCTCGGCCTGCCAGAATCCCAGATCGATCAAGTCGCAGTTGAGAAAGCCGCCCGTCTCGCCAACCTGCACGACTTCGTGACCAGTCAGCTTCCACAAGGCTATGAAACGATCATTGGCGAGCGCGGGGTCCGTCTCTCAGGTGGACAACGGCAGCGGATTGGCATTGCCAGAGCGTTATATCGAGACCCTGCTGTGATCTTCTTCGATGAGGCAACGAGCGCTTTGGATAACGCGACTGAACGAGCCGTGATGGAGGCGATTCATAATTTGAGTGGCACCAAGACTATTTTACTCGTTGCACACCGCTTGAGCACTGTTAAGCCCTGCGACTGTATCTATCTGCTGGTCAACGGCGAACTAGCCGAGCAGGGTCAGTGGGACGAGCTAATTAATCGCGATGGCTCGCATCTCCAAAAATTAGCGTCTGGATTAGATTAGGTAAGTGACCGTGCCAACTCGTTGGACAATCAAAAGATAATATCCACGGCCAAGCAAAAATGCCTTCTTCATCCTTGGCTGGCAACTCCAGTGGGGTGAGCGTCTCTTGAATGCGGCGTCTGTGGTGCACAAAAAGGTGAAAAACCTCGGTAATTGTGCCACTCGGACAGCCAATCGCTAAGCTCGGGGCGATGCCCTGGCGTCATGCCCTCCCGGTGTCATGAGCCTCCCGGTTCGAGCACGCTTTCGTGCTTGTAAATACCCCGGTGCCGATTATTGCCGTGGTCGGAGCGGTGCAGCCAGATAATCACCTCGAGTTCTGGCACTGGAGCAATAAGGTGTCCGTGGTACCGAGGCCACGCAAAGTCACTTCGGCCCACATCCAGCGCCATTGCCCAGCGGTCGGTGTCGGGGTCGTACTCCCACAGTTCGCGCGGGCCGTCCGAACCCGTCGCGTAGATGAGGTAATGACCGGTAAGTGGATCGTAAAAGCTGAACGTGGTGGCAGACCCAGCGCGGCCTCGCACCTCCTCCGGGACCGTAACCCCCAGGACATTATCAGCAGAGACCAGCGTAAGCATGTCGCCGCCATTACCAAAGGCGATGCACACCTCGTTGCGCACGGGGTTGTAGTGCCCGTGGGAGTGCCGGTCGGTGGCGTGCGGGTTCCGTCCTATTGTCCTCACTTGGTCCGTGTCGGGGTTCCACCCATACACAAATCCATCGCCATCCATGTGAATCAGTTCCCCGGTCCCCTCATGCATGGCGATGCCGTCACGCCACGTGCTGTTGCGGGGGCCTGTATTCGTCCATTCGTGAGTCGCGAGATCCAGCACCCACACATCTCCAGCAGTTGTCCTGCGATACAGTTTCTGCCGCCTGATGTCGAACGCCCAGCGGCCATACACATGAGGTGATCCGAACTCGCCGCCAAGATCGGGCACCTCCACGTTCCCCCAAGAATCCGTAGGGGCATCGTAGTACAGAATCACCACGCTCTCTTGCGTGTGCGGGCCTGCAGTGCGGTCCAGCACCCCATACATGCGCTGCTGCACGGGATTCCATACCGCCACGGGGTTCCAGAAGTCGTTGCTGTTGTTCTTGTAGCTGTTATGGGTCCAAACGCCGCCGAACGTCTCTGGCCCCAGCGGCGACCAGTAGCCGCCGCTGGGCAGTTGCTCTGCCTGCGACTGCAGCACGCTATCGCCGGGTTCTGGCGCAGGCGCAGGCACAGGCGCGGGGTCAGGCGTCGGCTCAGGCGCATGAGCGGGGCCTGGCTCAGGCGTTGGTTCGGGCTCAGTTTCCGGCTCGGGCATGTCCTTTAGCGCCTTCAGCCGGTGAAGCACCACGCCCTTGCCATGCGAGACGAACACAAACACATCCGTGCCGGGGATCCGCGCGGCGGGCGCGAAGGCATCATAGCGCCAAAAAGGCTTATCTGCGTCTGCATACAGGTCGGTATAAATCGCCCAGTTCTCGCGGTCCTCCGTGCGGTAGATTTTTTCTCGGCCCACCTGGAGCAGGTAGGCGCCATCGCGCGGGTCCACAAGAATCTTATTTTGCGCCGAGGTGTAGTAAAGCTGGTGCCCGTCGATGTTTGGCAGGTCTGGCAAAGCCTCAAGCTCACCGGTGGGCTCCGTGATCCGCGCCCACTTCGTGCCAGTGCCCGGAGGCGACCCAAAGGACTGACCGCCGATAAATACCAATTCATCTTTAACCGCGTTGTAGGCAATCTCGCCGGCGTACCCCGACGCTCGGCTGTCGCCGTCGTAGGGTGTCCGACCCAACAAGGTCCAGTCTGCGTCTCCTGGCTTGCGCGTCCAGATGTAGCCGCCAGGCGTGTAGCCATAGAATCGGCCCCAAGCCTCGACCCAGATGATGGCGTGATTGCCCACCGTGTCGATGTCGTCTTGCCCGAAACCGTGGTGCCCGGAATCCTCAAATACGCCGGGGTTATCGAGCGGAGTCCGATAGGTGCGGCCGTGCTCCTCTTTGCTGCCCGTGCCATGGGTGCGCGAGAAGTACAGGTGCGTCGAGTCTTGGGTAAGCCGGTTGAAGGGACGCCGGCCACCCGACGCACCGGACCAGCCACTGCCGACCCAGCCTACAATCTGGTTGACCTTGGTCCACTCGCCGTCGAGCTTCTTCCATGTGTCTCTGCGCCACCAGGTGCCGTTCGGGTCCATACCAAACAGGGCAACGGGGGCGAGGTCTCGCATCGCGAGCACCATCAGGGCGCCCTCGTGGTAGACAAGCCGCTGAGTCCAGCCAAAGCCGTCAGCACCCCCTGTTCCGTCCTTTGCCGTGCCGCCTATCCGTTGGAAATCAAAGAAAGATGCTCCCTGATTCTTGCCTGGCCATGTGGTCTTGTCGCGCAGGTTACGCCACTCCCCCGGCTGCATGGTCCTTGCCTCTACCAGTAACAGGCCATCTGCTGGTCCGGGCGAAGGGGGTGTGGGTGTCCACACTTCGGCGTCTTCTGTGCTGGCCGGGATGGTGTGGTTGTCACGCGTGGCCGGCACCGGCGGATCAGGTGGCCGTGCTGCCGGTGCTGGTAATGGCTGAGTGACTCGCTCGACGCGAGAAACTTCTGGCGTGATGTTATCCAGGCTATCCCCCCGGCGGATTGCACGGATCATCGCTCCCGTAAGTTCGGAGGCCCGGGTCACCGGTGCGCCTGACGGCAATTGGGATTCAGAGAATGTGGCTTGGGCTTCCGCTCCCGCGACTTCGCGCGCTCTGGATGCGAGTGACTTGCCATAAGACGAGGACAAAGTTGAGGACTCTTCGGGTTGGCCGGGCGTTGCCGGCCCCGCTTTCCGTTGGGCTTCCGCCAACGATACCGCTGAACTCTCGGCGAGAGAGGGTGTATTAATGCCTGCTGAAAGAAGTAGTACGGTCAGCAAGAGAGCCAACGGGGAAGATGTCGCCAACTGCTGAAACATGACTGCCGCCCGAGGGTTCGTCAATAAGGCCGCGTTTTGGCACGCATGCTGCTGCTACGGTCCCAATATAGACACTGCGCCGACTCTTGTCGACACCATGCCGGGGAGCAACGCGATCTGGCCTTTCAGGGCTTCGAGGCCAATCGCAACGCCCTCGTCTGGCTGAAGAAGCTTACTAATCAGGAGCAAAAATGCCTTCTTCATCCTTGCCTGCCAACGTTGGGCTCCGCAGGGTGCGGGCTTGCATGCTCGTCAGGGCTGATGAGTTCCTTCACCATCACTGCCGCTCTCTGCAACCCCTCTTTTACTGCATCCGCGTCTTCCAGAGCAAAAGCCTGAAGCACCAGCGACTTCGTCGCAGCTTCGCGATCCTGCGGCGCCCGAATGCCGATTCTGACCCTCGGCATGAAGCCGTCGTTACCAAGCGCAGAGAATAACGAACGCAGCCCCTTATGCCCACTGTCACTGCCCTTGCGCTTGAGACGAACATCGGGAAGCGCCAAGTCGGCATCATCGTGGACGACGATGATGCGTTCGGGAGAAAGGCCTAACCGCCGCCGAGCGCGCTCTACGACTGGTCCTGTTAGATTGATAGCGGTCTCTGGCTTGAACAGAACGGCTTGGTGACCGAAGACTACCACCCGACTCATCGCGCCATCACGATCCGAAATCCAATCGACCGAAAACTGCTGTGCCAGTAGATCCAGGGCTTCATAACCGATGTTGTGCGGAGTGTCGGCATATTTCTCGCCGTGGTTTCCTAACCCAACCACCAGCCAAGCATCGGGAGCAGTGTCTGCGAGCCCCTCAGGTAGAGCTTCGATGACAGTGTTCATGGCTTTCATTTCTTCACGATGCTCCGGTGCCGGAACCACCGGAGTAGATCGGTTTATGGGTTGGGCAATCGGCGAGTCGAGCCGTGGACAATTGTCGCAAAAACGGTTCCATCCACAATCCTGAATCCAGCAAGTAACAGGTTGCTCGTGGGCAAGCAAGAGACGGATCAGATGATCGACACGGTTGGTACCCTTCAGCAGTACAAGATCTCCAGGACGCAATTCTGCCTCGAGAAATCGATGGGCGTCCTCGATCTCAGTGAATCCCGCTAGTCTGTCCTCATTACCATTACTGCGGGCTTTTAGAGCGCGCAAGGCATGCGGCCCCACAAAAATGACGAGATCCGCGACCTCCATCGCGCGTCGCGCCACCTTCGGGTACAACTTAGAAGCCGATAGAGAGTAGTCCGACAGTGTTCCGATGACTGCCACCTTGCGTTCGGCCCGAGCTTCTCGAAGGTAGTCGAAAACCATCGGAAGCGAATAATGCGGAGCCTTGTAATCATCACGAAGAAAGGTCATACCATCCTTGCAAGACACGAGCTGCATTCTTCCGGGCGTGGTCGGTGCATCCTTGAGCGCAGCCATGCATTCTTGTATTGGCAGGCCTGCGGCAAGGCCAATGCCGATGGCTGAAAGGATAGGAACCGTAAGGTGGATACCATGGACGCCCGTCACACAGGTGTACGTCTGACCCTGAAACTTGATACGCAATGTCAGTGGATCTGGATAGGTAGAATGCTGCTCTAGGACTCTCAAGTCGGCTCCTGCCGAAGCGCCAAACCAGATGCATCGCACCGAGACCCGTTCGCCAACAGCACGAACCAAAGGATCATCGATATTGAGCACAGCGGTGCCGTCGTCTGGCAGCGCCATGATCAGCTTGCCCTTTTCCTCAGCAATGGCTTCCATGGTGCCGAAAGCCTTGATGTGGTCACGTCCTACCACCGTCATCGCCGCGATGGATGGACGCACCAAGTCGATCCTCTTATCGATGGTGCCAGGCCCACTTGTGGCAATTTCAAATACCGCAAACTTGATGCCGTGATTGATGGAGATAATTTCACGGGATATATCATCCAGGTAGTTCAAGCTTAAACGGTTACCCCGTGTGCTAGCCTTTCTACTTAACACCGAAACCGCAAGATCTTTCGTCGTTGTCTTGCCGACTGAACCAGTGATACCAACGAATACCGTATCAATGAGGCTTGCACGTTTGCGGTACGCACGAATCAATGCATATCGCTTGTTCCATTCTTTCCAGCGCCAAGCGAACGCAAGCTTCAATCGAGTTAGCAAGCTCATAGAGATCTCCGTCGGCAACTCATGAAATTATTAACGAAAAAGACTTGATAAAGGCGCTTTTACAAGAATACTATTTTAACCCACCATCATTCTTTTTCATTAGCTTCAGCCTATTGTGCTTACCATAAGCTAAAAACCGTCTTTTTTACATGCTTACTCACGATTTAATGCCAAACGCTTCACAAAGAGCATTGCAGATTACATTAGGGTAGCAAGTCATACCCAAAGGAATACCAGACGCCATTTGTACCAAATGTTCTCCAGGAAGATGGTTGGCTTCGATGAGGAGAGGCCCCTCCGTTAAAATAGCGACGTCCCAGCCTATGATTGGGACTAGTGATTCTAGATGCTCGTGAGCTGCTATACACAGTTGAACCGTTTCTTTCCAAAAAGGCAAATTAACTCCCTTTATCATAGCCTGGGTGGTGGGGTTCCTCTCAAAGAAAGGGAGAGGATAAACCCCGGTTTTCTGTATCGCTTCGCTACATGTGCCAGTCATTAAGTCAACACCGCTAGCGAGTCCACCTTTATCAAAATTATCAACATCGACATCACCAAAAGGTATACGCAATGCCGCAGCTAGCAGAAGAGCTGGACGTCTTTGCCCGTTCCGCACAGTCATTATTCGCACAGTACTTAAACAGCCATTACCCATGGAACGCACGGCTGGATGGTTTATAAGTCTCGGTTGCAAAAGATACCTTTCATTTTTCTCTACAGCAGAATTGCGAACATAACCTAGTAACTCTTTAGTATTCAATTTGTGATCAAAACACTTGTTTTCCCAGAGAGGGTGATGGCTGCTTGAACAAAATCGCCAAAGTGTTATATCATTCCCAGCTCGCCCCTGATTTGGCTTTACAATCAAGTCTACATGAGGAAGATCAATCTCTGAAAAACAAGCCTTTTTGCTGTCATCGTTCAAAATAACAGCATAGCTTTTAACAACACTCAAACCGTTTGATGAACACCACCCCTCAAAAGCAATTTTGTCTGTAAAGATCACATTATCAGCCTGCTGGGGGAGGCGTTGTACTAGCACCTGAAGTAATTTGCCTGATTGATCCGTATACTGATAGCGCTTTGCTCGGCGGTCAACCTGAAAAAGATGGTATTGATAGTAGGTAACAGGACTGAGATCTGTGCCTATCACAAGCTTAACAAGATCAATTAGTTGGCGTATCTTGCCTACTCCATAAGTTGACTGTACTTCTTCACCATAAAGCCTTAATGCCAACACACATGCCTTGATGCTAGTTACAGGCGACAAAATAAAGTTTAAAACGAGTAATGCTCGTTCATTTAGCGTTCGTGGTTTTGCCCACCATGCCCAAAATAGCCATCTACGCAGTTCTATGAGACCTGAGTTAGGACGGCATAAAAACCACCGAGCAACAAATGAGGGTTTCGGACGATACCAATAGGGAAAGCTTTTCGATTTGAAATATTTCATTTTCATTTTAATGTTTCCGAAAATAAGCGTTATGCTTTATAGTCTGTTTCTACATGCGTATTTAAAAATATCAACCTCATTTTTTTACTACACTTTGAAAACAGTCAGTTGGCGACCCTAAAAATTCAAAGTAAATAGCATGAATTTCGACAGATTGCGGCTCTCCAGGATTTCAGGATGGGTGTATGATTTCTGAATGGGACACTATAATCGGAACATGCATGTATTATTTAAGCTATCAGAGGGTAAGATCAAAAGGCCATCGCCAATTAAAAACTTTATTGAAGTCCCTCAGTAATCTATTTTAATTCGCCATACGAGAAGCCGCTTTCATTTTAACACCATTATTGCAGATGGCAACTAAAGAGAACACTTAACAATTCTCCATATTGAAGACTTTCCTTAGGCGCTGTACATGAATTAACTACCTGATATCTCAACTTTGGCCATTTTGATGGCCTGCCAGGGCGCTAACTGCCTGAATAACCGTGAAGGAGAAATTTTAGAGGGGGTCGGGAAGCCTGAATCCTCCAAAGTAGACCCTCGCTAATTTTTTATCACACCACAAGTCCTTTATATAAAAGGCATAGGGGCGTGGAAAGATGGCCAAGGTTGAGTGATATATAATTAATCACTATGGACTGTAAATCCATAGTATGAATTACGACTGAAAGTCGCGATTTCGGTTAAAAAACGACCCAAAGTAGATACTGACTTAAGACAGTTATTCTAAGAATATAAGTTTTCCAAATCCTTTCTTAAAGGACTGAATAGTTCTCCGCGGCCAGGAGGCTTGCTTTGTCTTGTGAGCATCGAGGAAACGTAATTGCCCCAAATCATTATCAACAAGGTTCTGCCGTATATACTGGGCTGTGCGATATATTAAATAGTTGTCATTTCGCTTCTCCCAGATCTCTTCAAGTTCGGGGATCTGGCACTCGGGAAGCACGTTAGGATAGCAATTCTGGATATTTTTCCAATAGGCTAAATCTCGCTCATCAGAACAGACAAATATTGATGCCTCTTTAGGGATTTTATTCTGTCGCAAAAATTGCATAACGGCCTTTGGTGACGTTCGCGAGTCTGCGACATCATTTCTTCGAATATGCATGCCGAACCGAAAGCACCCTTTGGTTTTCACGATGTTTTGTCCGATGACGCGAGATTCGTTTGAAAACCCCAAAAATCCTTTGGCTTCAGACCGCCAACTTTCCGGTAACCATTGCCCGAAAATGGAAGGGCCGCCAAAAGCTTTGCAGATGCACCTTGGGTTGTCTTCGATGAGGGTTTGGGGGATGTATTGCCCGCCCTCCACAATAGCAACCTCCGACTCTCTTAGGTTTAGGTCGCTTTCATCAGCGCACTCAGCAAGAATTGTAAAATACAAATTCCAATTAGTTTTCCCTGCTACACCTCTATTGTGAATAGGATTAAAATAAAGAGGAGGAAGTATTGGAATACGTCCCATAGTTTTGGCCTCATAGATCAGGCATTTTAAAATAACCGACATGTGGCCAAGACCGGGTTGGTTTGTGTCCATTCGTTTCCAAGTATACTTCAAATAGTAATTTTGTGTTGCTGGGTTCATTGGTCTAACTCTTCGTAACTAGAAGATGCAGCTATGAAAAAATGGTCTTGCCTGCTCGGTGTCTTCGAGCCGTTGATTACGGTGGGTTGCTACGTTTTGACCAGCCCTTTTAAGCTCGGTCTTGGCACTTTTCCAGCAATTCCCGCCGAAAATTTTTCCTATAATAAATAGATTCGCTTGAGCGGTTTCCTATACAGCGTCTTAGAATATTCAACTTACTTTGTAACTATTCAGGCTACCCAAACTGCGCTATGCTAAAGCTATGATGCTGCACTGCCCCACACAAACCAGCCCTTTTAAGGTGCCGTTCTCGCCCCTGTCGCAACTGTTTGATTACACAAACACTTATCCTGGGGCTGAGCACCCACTCCAACTCGTTGCTGCACACGGCGACGTTCGTAAATAACTGATCTTGAATGTTGTTTTTATGCACCTTAAAAGGGCTGCCCCCACACAAACCAAACCCATATCGCATAAGCCATGCGGAAAAAAAACACTTTAATGCTAACAAGTTTGGACGGATTCGGCGACCATATCTAGCAGCGTGTTAGAAAGCTGAAGGCCGGCGCCAAAAGACCAGCCGCAACTTCAATAAGGCTCAACAAGAACCTTGGGGGAAATTATGCCTACGTATGCACTTTGGACTCAGCTGCTCAATATTTTTTTGCTTATTTCTATTTTGGTGATTCTGGTATGGGTGTTCTATAAAATAAAAAAAATTCACATAGCGAGTTACAAAATACTAAATGACGCTAGCAAAGCTCGCCGAGAAAGCGCTGCGATATTCACGCAGTTGCAGTCTCTCAGCGGACTGGAAAAAATGCTAGATTTATCATGGCCACTGCCACTAATGCGGGGCTGGGCAGGTTCGCCTGATCTCCTCCTGACAATCGCTGACACCGTTTTAAGTCATAAACCAACTACCGTAGTCGAATGCAGCTCAGGTGTATCTACCTTGGTGATAGCGCGGTGCCTGCAGATTAACGGAGCTGGCCACCTTTACAGTCTTGAGCATGAAGATAAATATGTGCAGAAAACGATCCAGATGCTTGAAAAGCACAATGTCGAAAACTGGGCGTCCGTTTTGCACTCAAAACTCAAAAAATATGAGAGCGGTGAACTGTGGTATGACGATTCTGTAATGCCGGAAGATTTGGAGTCGATCGAGATGCTTGTAGTTGATGGGCCTCCCCATAATATAGCGCCACTTGCAAGGCTGCCGGCGTTTGAGCGTCTCTTGCCGAAGATGGCAGAAAAAGTCATAGTAATACTTGATGATGCAGCACGCGAAGCAGAGACGGAAATTGTTAAGCAGTGGTTAAATATAGAGCCGTCTTTCAAATCAACATATCTTAATCACGAAAAAGGCTGTGTTATTTTGGAACGTGGCCATATTTAGAAGCATAAGTCCTTTTGGTATCTTTTTATAATCGAGTTCGGATGCTGATCAATAATATCGATATTCAACATTGCTAACCACTGGCTTGCTAGTTTTACTCTAGCCAAAAACGCTGCAAGCGTTTCACCACTAACAGCGGCCACCCGGGAACAAAGAGCTTTAGGAATTGGCCAAAAAATGGCCGTGATTGCTGTGCATCATAGGCAACCCGCATGATCTTTCGATGCAAGTCAGCCTTGATGTAAACTGATTCAGCGCGGGCATTTGCATTGCGTAATAGCAGTCCTGTATAGAGGCGATTGAGGTAGCTGATGCGTCGTGTAATCAACGCCAACGCTGATTCGCCGGCGGCTGGGTTATCGTAGATCCTACGGCAAAATGCTACATCACTCGTCTTTGGTGTGTAGTCGAGAAAAGCCGCATGTAGTGTCGCCATACGTTGAACTAGCGCAGCAGAGACATCGGGAGGTGTCAAATTCTTGCCCGCACCTGTGATCCTTCTTTGCACCAGTGATTGCGGCAAGTTTTGCATCTTTGTCACCAACGCCAAGCGCATCCAAAGTTCGTAATCCTGAGCTCGAGGAAAAGTCTCGTCATAACCTCCAGATTGCTCAAGAATACTACGCCACACCATGATCGTTGGATGCGAGAGGGCACAATCAAATAGGGTCCGCCATAATGTCAGGCCAGGAGAGGAAGGTAAAAGCCAGCGCTCCTGGGACTCTCGTCCTTGATCATCAATCCGAACGATGCCTGTTCCTAGCACGCCGACATCTGGGTGCGCCTTGAGGAAGTTGCGTTGAAGCCGGAAACGTGACGGTTGACTTATATCGTCGGCATCCATCCTTGCAATCAGAGCGCCTTTCGATTCTTTTATGCCTCTGTTTAATGCTACAGGCAGTCCAAGATTTTCTTGATGAAAGAGGCGAATCCTTGAATCCGTTTGACTCCATAAAACAAGATCGTCAGCACTACCATCAGTAGAACCATCGTTGATAATAATGAATTCAAAATCTTCAAAATCCTGATTTAGAATACTCTGAACCGCCTCAGATAGAAATGGACGATCATTATAAACCGACATCAAGACACTGATTTCAGGCGACGCCATCTCTTATCTCCTCAGTCCAAATTTTTATGCTGGCCTTGCCTTACCTGCGGTATTGCAGCGACTTAATAGAACCCCTAAAAACAAACGCATCGCTGCACGAGGGCGTCCAAGCAGTGGATGCCATATTTCCGGCTGACTAAACAAAATCCGAAGGACCAGACAACCATCACCGCTATCCCAAGCGCGACGCGCTTCGGTGATATTGCGGCGGGCCAAAAACCGTAATGCTTCGGAATTGAGTGGAGATGGCTGTGCACGTACACGTTGCCGTTGAATCATGTTTACTCGCCAACCAGCGAGTGCCTGCTCTCGCCCTTTTTTCTCTGTGATGCTGTTAGTTGAATAGCAAAGCCGATAAATCACATCAAAATCAGCTACGCGTTTTGCCTGATGAACCTTCGTAGCTACGCGGCTTGCAAGCTCTCGGTCTTGGGAACGTGTAAGGCTTTCGTCCCAAACGCCGACTTGCAGTAACAACGAACGTTTGTAGACTGCTGCTGAGGTATGAAGGTAACGCAGAACAACTTCCGCTACATAAGGTACGTCTTCGAGATTTGGTCCTAAGTCTACTTGAGTGGAGCGGCCGTTATCGACTATCCAGCCAGAGTAAACCAGGTCAAGATTTGGATTGGACTGATAAGCATCAATGGCGGCTTGGATCTTGTTAGGTTTCAGCAGATCATCAGAATCAAAAAATAAAAGATATTCTCCTTGCGATTGATAAAATCCTTTATTTCTTGCTGCAGGAGCGCCGCTATTCTCTTGAATAAGGCAGATGCCTTGTAAATCTTGAACGCTTCCTTTTTCCATAAACCATTTTTTTACGATTTCGGCTGTTTTATCAGTCGATCCATCATCAACGACGACAATCTCAATAGGCCGGTATGTCTGCTCCGCAACACTTTCAAGTGCATCACAGATAACATCAGCACGATTGAATGCTGGAATAATAACACTCACAAGCGGTGCAAATTTGTTCGGCGGATGCGCTATTGATGCTTCTTTTTTAATCATTATTTTTCTCGGATTGCTTTATATTTTCAATCATCTTAAGATCTCAACTGTTAATTATAGAAATCTTTTCAGAAAGATCGGAACGGAGTAGATGCTCATATTTTGGGAGTAGCCCTGTTCGCTGCCAATGATTATTAAGTTTTGATGGTTTCAAATTTGCGACATCTTTCACTTCTTCAGTTGTGCGTGCGTTTATAATTGCTGAATTGGTTTTTTTTCCAAAATACTCATGCGCAACCTCAAGACCTAGATTTTAATCATCTCGCTCTCTAAACGCTTAATGCAATCGCATGCGTATAGCGCACGGGCCTGAGATGATAAATCTGCTCCCAAACATGGGGACCAAGATCATTCACATTCTGCGCAGGACCAAGATAATCTATTACAAAATTTGTAAATGTTACATCTTCTGGCGATTTATAAATCGTCTCGAGATGTCTTTCATGATATCTTCGGCTCCACTTCTGACTTTAAACTTGTTGGCAAAAAGACTTGCTATCCTTTCGAGCACATCACGGTAAACAAAGATCCGATAGTCACAGGACTCAAGAGCATCGATTCGACTTTCTCGATGATAAAGGCCCATAAATTGAATCCTGCTTTTTGATTGATCTATAGCGCTCCGATGAGGTGATAAATCAAGAATCAATCGCTTAAACGCGGTACTAGCATTTTTCCTGATATAACAGTATGCGATTTTTTATCTCCAGCCTCAAAAACATAGTGACTTTCTCCAACATTACGTGGCCGACACCCTAAGAGGGTCATTGCTCGATAATACAAGCAAGCACGCTTACTGCGATTGTCAAATCCTATGGACATCAATTAAATACCAAATTAAGTTTACGGTTAGCATTGATCATAACTCCACCCAATACCCAGCAGCTATGTCAGAAAAGCTACCAGTTAGCCTATAAAATACTGTCGCTTAGGCTTCGTGACGTGGCCCGCATGCCAAGGGTGGACGAAGTTATGATCAAGGCCCAGCCCTTTTAAGGTGCATAAAAGCAACATTTAAAATCAGCGACTTACGATTCCATGTGAATCTGCCGGTCACCGAACCACGCGATCCGTCGCAAGCACCTTGACGAAGAATCAGGGGCTTGCAGTCAGGTGAATTTCGTCACCTTAAAAGGGCTGGATCAAGGCCTTACGGTTTATCTTGATCAAACTACCCAAAGCATAATTATCGATAGAGTTGCTCAAACTTAGTTATCATAGTTTCTAGTGAAAAACGATCCTCCACAAAAAAACGTCCTCGTTTTCCAAAAGCATTGATCTGAAAGCGATTGCGCGCAAAGTATTCTATCGCATCTGCTAGCGCTATCACATTCTTCGGCGCACATAATATACCCGTTTTCCCATTAATCAAGCTATCTGAAACGCCACCAACATCACAAGCAACAACAGGTAAACCTGTCGCTTGAGCTTCGGCAAATACTACGCCTTGAGTTTCAACTTTTCCGGTTTTTGCTTCAACACCACTCAGTGTAAACAAATCCGCGTGATACATTTCCTCGATCACCTGATTACTTGACGCTGATCCCAGCAACTTAACGCTATTCATCAGACCAAAATCGTCGATCTGCTTTTCCAACATCGATCTTAGCGGGCCTTCTCCAATAATTCGCAGGCGACTCAATACGCCGCGCTGCTTTAAATGCGCAAATGCTTCAATCAGATAACGATGTCCTTTCATTTCATCTAAACGTCCTACTGATAAAACCTTGAGAGGCTGATCTTGACTGTTAGCGGGCCGTTCACGATAAGCAAACCTTGTAAGATCTATTCCCATAGGATTGATCGATATCTGATCTTCCCTTGCTCCCAAAGCCAACAGTCGGCGCCGCATAAATTGAGAACCCACTGTATGAATAGCTTCAGTTGCAAACAGGTCATGATATACATCTTCTCCGAGAGATCTCGGCATGGCATTGGCGTCATAGCCGTGCCAGGTGACTAGCATCGGGGGTAAAAAACGGACAAAGGGTCTAATTCTCTCAAGACGTGCAGCTAGGGTACCGAAATGAACGTGAATCAAGTCAGGTTTAAGAGCATCAACTTTTTTAGCGATGTCCAGCGCAAGCAAAAGGCTGCGACGTGACCACGGGTTGGTTTTCAGTAATAAACGAAAACGGTTAGGTGATTCTAGCAAGGCGCGTAACGCTCTAACTAGCTCATCTGTGATTGATTGTGATTGTTCAATATAGATACGCGTGATCTTGAATTCATCAAGCTTTTGCAGTTCTTGTTGCTGGATATCAGCATCCATACTCCGAGCGATCACTGTGACCTGATGCCCTCGGCGAGCCATACCCAGCACATGTTCGCGAACAAACGTCTCAGATCGAGCTGGAAACAAATGAGTGAGAACACAGAGGTTCATTGTAATGTCAAATTTATATTTTTTTACTGAGCTTTCAAACTTTTTCAAGCTCTATACAAAAAACTGATTTAATTAAATACCAAGGCATATGATTTTCGCGCTTGAGCAGATCATACATAACCCTTGGGTAAAGATACTCTTTTCGCAGCATTTTTGAAGATTTAAAGCTATGCTTTATTAAATGGCCCCATAATTCCTCGACTGATTTCTTGAAATAAAGATAATCTGCTTTTTGATAGTCGGCTTTTTTAGATGAATCTTCATAAGGTAGATGCGCGTAGCTTGGATAAGAACGATGAATCGCTTCATCATGCAGCTTATTACTAAGAAAGTAAGATGGCTCGACGCTGGTCAGAAAATCGTAAACATCGCGATCCAGATAAGGGCAATGCACAGATGGGATGTGCGCCATGATTGCCAGTGGGATTTGACTCACGCCACGGCGTGTACGATTCCAAAAAATGAACGAGAGCATTGGATTTGTTGCTTCGCTGTGGCGCCATAGCTCTTTTACGACGCGCTCCACCGCAATCTCTATTGAGGCTTTATCATAAAAGGATGATCTCAGGAAAGTCTTGTTGAAACCTTCACTCCCGCCTTCGGTAAGCACGATATGCGCCAATTCTTCGAATCGGTTCTCTTGGTAGAGCTTGAGTTTACGCTCGTTGGCCATGAATCCGCCTGAGATCACGCTCCCGGCCAATCCGTCATAAAGTGTATTAGTGCGGCCCTTGAGATACGCGGCTAATGGTAATATCCAACTATGCGATCCGCCGCAAAAATTACTCAGGTGCGCCTCTTTGAGAACAGCTTGAAACCAAGACGGGGCTTTTTCGATCACTTGGTGCTCGATGTTCATGGCATCGGCGACCAGCGCGGCTATGCGCGCGTCTTCATTGGTAGCGGGCGGTCGATACTCCAGCGTGACGCAGGATTGCGGTTTAATCCCATTGGCCTCAAGTGCAAACAGGATGTGCCTGGAATCTCGGCCCCCACTGAGAGGAAAGACGAGATTGTCGTCTCTCGGTATACGCTTGCGAATCGCCTGGTCGAAAAGATGAGCGAATTGATCCGCTGCTTCATCGAACGAGATTTGAGCGTAAGGACCCCGCCGTATTGGCAACTCAGGTGAATCGATTTGCAGTTGCCCCTGCTCCCACATCAGGGTGCTTCCCGGCGGCAATGCCCGCACCGCTTGGAACGGCGTGTCATCTCCAACCGGATGGCCCATGCGCAAGATGACCGCAAGCGCAGCATTGTCCAGGTCTCTCGGCACATCGCCCTTCACAACTTCTTCAAGACTTGGCGAGATCCGGATAGTGTTGTCATAGCTGGCATAAAACAGCGGCGAAAAGCCGTAAAAATCATTGTGGACGATCAAACGGCGACCGTCCCAATGCCATTCGACGAACAGGCCATCTGGCCGGTCTGGATCAGTGCTCGAAATCTTCTCGCCGATCAGGCAATCGCTGACGCCTTCAACCTCGACATGGTCACCGAGGAACCGTGCGAAAAAAAAGGGACGCTGTTCTTGCCCAAGCATATTTAGATCATAAGGCGTCATGCTAACTTGGCCTTATGTAAGACAATTTTTGTGACATTCGGAATAAAGCTCATTAGGGTGCCGGGATCATACCGGACTGTTTTCGCCACGACCTTCCAATCGATCCCGGCGCGTTGTCGCGCCTGATGCAACAGATTTGCGGTAAAGGTGTAGCGCGTACGCGCTAGATGATCTTTCACATGCGCACGTTGGCGTTCGTTCAAAGGAACCTCTTTCAAAACGACCTTGCACATCTCGATATAGCTGACTGTGAAGGATAACGAACGCTCCGACCCCCACCCCGCGCTATCGAAAATATTGATACCCTTCCCTTCCTGGGCATAGCGCTTCGTAGAAAAGGCCACAGGTCCGACCTGCTGACAGAGCTTGAGCTTGAAGATGCGATCTTGGCCGTTGTAGACCTGCTCGTTGTAGCGAATATCCGGCGCGATCGCCTGACGATACATCATGGTCGAAGGGCCGATGATGTTGCTGCGATAGACGACGAAATCGAAGAAATCGCCTTGGAAGGCGTACAGTTCGCGTTCTGAGTCGATCAAACGGTGGTCAGCGGTCTCCAGGGTTGCTCCCGGACCGGAACGCCAGTCGAAGCGGGAGCCGTCGATGTCAGCACGCTGGCTGTTGCCGAAGAACAGGTCGTAGCCTAGATCCAGGGCATGAACGGCATCGGCGAGGTACGACGGTTGTAGCTCATCATCCGAGTCCAGAAAGGCAACATAATCGGTTTCCGCCGGCAAATTCGCCAGGGCCGTATTGCGGGCAGCACCGGGGCCGGCATTCGGCTGCTCGATGATGCGAATCCGTTCCTGATCGCCCTTGAGGTCTTTCAACTCGTCTCTCGCCGGCACCGGCGCGCCATCGTCAACCACGATGATCTGATAGTCATCGAAGCCCTGCTGGGCAAGCACCGAGCGGACCGTGTTGCTAAGGATTCCTGCGCGCCGCTGATAATAAGGGATCAGGACGGCGACCTTGTGCGCCTGCGTGCTCATCGTTCTATTTGCCCGCGTTGCTGTTTGTCCGCGTTCTTAAGACCAGCCCAGTTCGATCCCATAGGTGGATCGCCCCTCAGGCAGGGTCGCCGATGGCAGGCAATAGCCCTGCCCTGCTGCTAATGTAGCAGGTAGCGGCGCTGATCTCATCCGCGTCCTGTCCACGGCAGCCTGCTCGGGTCCGGTGACCTGCCAATGCTCGGGCAGGGTCTCAGCGATCAGGGCGTGGCCTGCCGGATTGAGATAGCGAATCGCCTCGGCCCGGTTGTCCAAGGTGAGGTGATGAGACAACGTCAAGTGATCCAGATCCAGTTGCAGACGAAGCTGGCCGCTGACCCCTTCCAGGGCCGGCCGTTGCAGCGCCTGTCGCCGCCCGAGACGCCCGCTGAGCAGTCGCCAGTCCAATGCCGCGAGTCCCCGCCCGAACGGTCCGCGCGCAGGTTGGCGAGTGAGGGCCAGAGGCTGCGCCACGGCGGTGATCGACAGCGTGGTCTGTGACCATTGCACTTCGATCGCGTCGAAGTCGGTCAGCCCATAAAGCTCGTCACGACATTCGAACACTGGCACCCAGCCGGCCAGGGCCGGTTGTTGCATCAGCGCGTTGACCGTCAAGCGAATCGGCGTCGGCACCAGATAGCGCTCTCCTGCCCGAAGATGGAACAACAGCCCACCGCTGTAACGGAAGTCGACTTCTTGTTGCCGGAAGGCCTGGGGCGGCTGCCCGCGCGTGGAGAGAAGCGCACAGCGGCCGGCATTCGACTCGACGCGGAGCAGGCCGGCGCTGGTATCGGCGCCCAGCCCTTGCGGGCCTGTTGGCAGACTGAGATCCCGAAGGACGGCGGGACGCTCGGCGGTCGCGCTGAGATGGCGCGCCCAAGCCAGGATAGCCGCCGTCCAGGCGTTGTAGACCGAGAGATGCATGTATTCATCCCAGCCGGTGCGGCTGTGCGCCGCCGCATCGGCAGGGGTGAGCCAGAGCAGTCCATCGGCGCGCTCCTGCTGCTGCCAGCGCAGCAGCACACCGGTGAGCATCCGAGCATGGGCGCGCTCGCGATGCTCAGGTTCCCCGGCACCGATGAGCAGCAGCGCGGCCAGCAGACAGGCGTCGCCAAACAGGGCGTGGTTGCTGCGGCCAAAGCCGCCGACGCTGCCCGCGCCATCCCAGCTCAGCAGAGTCCAATCGAGCAGTCTGGTCAGGATCTGCGCCCAGCGTTGATCGCCAGTCTGCCAGGCCGCCACGCACGCCACGAACAGCGCCTTGTGGTGATAGGCCATCGGCGTGGCGATGCGGCCTGAACCGCCGCTTCTTGAGCGGGCTGGCGTTGCGGGATAATCGATGAGGCCTCCGCGTTCGGTCATCCATCCCGTCAGCATTCGGCGCAAGCGGACATCCGCGCCGCGCTGTTGTGCTGGCGCCTGGGCTTCGAGCAGCCGACAGAGTTGCGCGAGTAGAGTCCAGTTATTGGAGGGATAGCGGTGCTGAAGTGGACAGTGATGCAACGGGCGCTGACCGCCGTCGCGCTGATTGAGTAGCAGGAGCAGAAAGCGGTTGAAGGGGGCATGGCCGCGCTGTTTCGCCGGTACTGCCAGCCAGACCTGCTCGGCTGTGCGCCCCTGCTCAGCCGCATCGAGCAGTGATAATGCCAGTGCGCTGGCGAGTTGGCCGTAATGATCGGACGGCGTTGGCTGCTCTGACTCGGGATCCCAGAGGCCAACATCGGGGCGAATCTGGGCGGCCAAGCCTTGACCGAGCTTCGCTAAACGTGAACTTAGCAGTCTTGATGTGTAATCGGGACCGCCATTCGGGGACATATCAGGCGCTGGAGAACGGCATTGCATGACGCTGTGTGGTCCTGGATCGCTCATCGATCTTTGAACTGGCGACTGGGGCTGGGCTGGTTCAGCAGATCCCCGGGCTTGGGTACAAAGTCTGGAAACCTTGGCCCTGCTGGTGTTCGCGGACGCTTTGTGTTGCGCGGTGCCACTGAATCCTGACTCGCCTTGGTCTCCTCGTTGGCTCGCGGCGCCTCCTCCAGTTCTCGGCGCATGATGATGGCGAGCGCAACAAAGGCATAAAGCAGACTGAAGTAGGCAACATCCAAGAACGTACCGGCGATCATATATCCCATCAGACCTACCTGCATCGCCCAGGCATATTCAGATAGCCAGCGTTCTCCGGTCTCTCGCTCTGCCGTGCGACGTATTCGGTTCAGAGTCAAGAATGTGAATCCAACAAGGAGCAAAAAGACCGCTAGCCCTCCAAAACCGTGTTGGCCTAAAAGGCTAAAATAGATGCTATGCGGCGACAAGACATGGCGCCATGTACCTTCAAAATTCGCATAACCAATCCACCAGTCATATCCTAAGCCCGCGAACCTAAAGCCCATTCCACGGATCGGTCTCTCTATTGCCATATTCCAGCTAACACCCCAGGCCTGAATGCGTTGCATAGCCGAGGTATCTTCTTCATGGTTTTCGATCGTCTGCCAGCGCGCCATAAGACGATCAGGGGCTGAGACTCCAACCACTGTCACAGCAAAGATGGCGATCGCCACTACTAACCATTTTTTCTTCATTCGAAGAAAGATGAACGGCGCAATTGCCAAAAGCCCTAACAATGCCCCGCGGGAGTAGGTCACAAGAATTGCAAGCGCAGTCAGCCAAAACGCTGCATACATGATTAAGCCGACCTGCTTGGAAAAGCGCTGAATCGTTCTTGAGCCGAAATCGAACCAGCGATGATAGAACATGCGCGCACTCACCAAAATCAACGGCAAAACCATGATCATCGCAATACCGAGGTAAGTATTTCCTTCTAAATATGAACCGTTGGGCCCAAGAACCATGTGGGCACCACCTGTTCTAATTGAAAATATACCGCCTTTAAACCCATAATATCCTATTGAAAACGTAATGACCAAAAGCAACAAAACGATACGTCGCGGACCATAAACCAAAATTGGGGTGATAAATGTAATAATAAGAATCTTCTGCAGATGCTGCCAAAAGCCCCAAGCAGAAGGGTTAACGGCAAAGTAACTGGTCATCGCGGTATAGGCTACGAGTATCCACATCATGGTCATTTCTCGCGTGACAGGCATAGCGCGACGATCCTTCGTTATAAATAGCCCGACTAGCGTTGCGCCTCCAAAGACTACCGCAATCGGGAATGTTCGCATGAACCCCCATGTCAAGAAATGCGGCGTCATCAACCCCGACCAGAACCAAGCTAAAATGCCAATCCATGGCCGCATAAGGATGATCGGGACGAGCCCTATAACAATCACAAGGAGGAGAAGATCACGCATCCTGATACCGCCATCTAACCATTATTATTCCCGCCAAATCATTCCGATAACGGATAACCCGCGCGCTTGAGCATGTTACGCAGACCTGGTAAGGGATATCCGCCTTTGTAAGCCTTTCTGGCATAAATTCGAGCGTTTTCGTAGTCTTCCATTTTGTACAAAGCTAGACCCAAGTTATAATTGACCTCTGGATTTTCCGGGGCGAGTTTTGCAGCTTTCTCTAGATATTTTTTCGCTTCATCAGGCTTTCCAGCACGATAATAGTAGGCACCTTGAATAACAGGAACCATTGCGTCCCTGGGCTGTATCTGTTCCGCCCAAAGAAAGCGGCACTCAAGATTGATACTGGCAAGGCGAGGAAGCGTTGTCCCTTCTCGCAACGCGAGTCGTGTGAGAGAGTCTAGCGCTTGGTGGTGATTCGGCGACAAATTCAGCATAAACTCAATATCTTGGATTAAATAGCCAGTGCTCCCTTTGCGCAGCAATCGTACGTCTTCGGTGAAATGGACTTTCTCTACACCAGTAATGTGAGCTCGATCATTTGGATTTGTGTAGTCTTTCCCACGGCCTGTGTACTCAGGACAGACAACGGCATTGACGGTAACACTGAACAACAGAAGAGAAGGGATCAGAAACAGGGAAAAAGCAGAGGGTACAATAGGCTGACAATACGCTTTTGTCTTATTCTGGAAAAGCCCAAACAGCACTAGAATCGTCAAGCAGTTTAAAGCCCGCACTTTTTCGCTCCTCTCTATCATATCTATCAGGTGATGCTTGATAACGGCTAGGATGGCGCTCTGAGCCAACTGAGGTATCATCTGCGCATGCTGCCTGCATTGAATACAGTAACATCAGGATTCCCATGCTGCTCCACGATGCCTTGTTTGTCCACGCTGATCAGTCACCTGACGCTCTGGCCCTGAGCGACGCGAAGGCGTCCCAGCCCTATGCCAGCCTGGCCGAGTCGGTGCAGCAGGCCAGCACTTTCCTACTCAGCGCTGGACTCGCCGCCCGCGAACGCGCCGCAGTCTACCTCGACAAACGCCTGGAAACCGTCCACGCCCTCTTCGGCATTGCGCGCGCCGGCGGCGTCTTCGTGCCGGTGAACCCGCTGCTCAAGGCCGACCAAGTCGCCTACATCCTGCGCGACTGCAATGTGCGTATCCTGGTGACCTCGCCCGACCGCCTCGCGAGTCTAGCCGACGCCCTGCCCGATTGCCCAGACCTGCACAGCGTTCTGGTGCTGGGCGAAGTCACGGACGAGCAGCACATCGGCCATGTGCGCATCCTGAGCTGGCAGGCGCTGCTGGACGCCACCGACCCAACGGCGGGGCTAGCGCCGCACCGGACCATCGACACCGACATGGCCGCGATCCTCTATACCTCGGGCAGTACTGGCCGACCCAAGGGCGTGGTGCTGTCGCATCGCAACCTGGTCGCGGGCGCCGAGAGTGTCGCCACCTATCTGGAGAATCGCCCTGAGGATCGGCTGCTCTCGGTGCTGCCGCTGAGCTTTGATTATGGCCTGAGTCAGTTGACAACGGCCTTCCTCAGCGGCGCCTCGGTGGTGTTGCTGAATTATTTGCTGCCGCGCGATGTGATCAAGGCGGTCGCGCGTGAGAGTATCACCGGCCTGGCTGCGGTGCCGCCGCTGTGGATTCAGTTGGCGCAATTGGAGTGGCCCGACGAGGCGCGCCAAAGTCTGCGTTACCTGACCAACTCCGGCGGTGCCATGCCCCGCAAGACGCTGGATGCGCTGCGCGCACAACTGCCGGATGCCCAGTTCTTCCTGATGTACGGGCTGACCGAGGCGTTCCGCTCCACCTACCTGCCGCCGGCCGAGATCGACCGCCGCCCGGATTCGATGGGCAAGGCCATCCCAAATGCCGAGATCCTGGTCGTGCGTGAGGATGGCAGCCCTTGCGCCCCAGACGAGCCGGGCGAGCTGGTGCATCGCGGTGCCCTGGTTTCGCTTGGCTACTGGAACGATGCCGAGCGCACCGCCGAGCGTTTTCGCCCCGCGCCGGGACAGCCCGCCGGGCTGCCGCTGCCGGAGCTCGCGGTCTGGTCCGGTGATACGGTGCGAAGGGATGCCGAGGGCTATCTCTATTTCATCGGCCGCCGGGATGAGATGATCAAGACCTCGGGCTATCGCGTCAGCCCCAACGAAGTCGAGGAAGTGGTCTATGCCACCGGCCTGGTCGCTGAAGCCGCCGCGCTCGGTGTCGCCCATCCGACGCTTGGGCATGGCATCGTGCTGGTGGCGCTGGGCAAGGAACCGACGCTGACGGTTGAGGCGCTGTTGGCTGAGCTGCGACCCCGGCTGCCAGCCTATATGCTGCCGGCGCATATTGAGGTGCGCGCGCAAGCGCTGCCGCGCAATGCCAACGGTAAGATCGACCGCAAGAGCCTGGCTGGCGAATTCGCCGGCCTGTTTCAGGAAGCGCCATTGAGCTAATTTCCGGCCGTCAGCATCTTCGACCCGATGCCCCAGGCCTGACCGCGAAGCCCTGAATAAGGCCCAATGCTATCGATCAACCGAGAGCGCAACACCCATGGCCCTAGCCGAAGAAGACATCGCTTTCATTAAAACCCACCTCGGCGAGTGGCTCACCGAGCAGAGCCTCGGCAAGCCAGCGGTAGTCTACGAGATCGAGTTGCGCGAGCGCATGGTGCGGGTGGAGGAGGAACTCAAGCACCAGCGCGAGTTGATGCGCCAAGGTTTTGAACAGGTTGATAGACGCTTCGAACAGGTCGACAAGCGCTTCGAACAGGTCGAAAAGCGCTTCGAACAGGTCGACAAGCGCTTCGAACAGATCGACAAGCGCTTCGAGCAAGTCGACAAACGCTTTGATGAGATGCTCAAGCGCCACGACCAGCAATTTTTCTGGCTGCTCGGGTTCATCGCCACCGGCGTGGGCTTGGTCATTGCCGCGTTGCGGTTTCTCTAGATTCGCTGGACCAGCAAGCCCCGATGCAAATGTTCGTGGTCACCAATCCTCTTGCCAAAAAAGCCATAGACATCCATGGATCCAATCCTCATCGACATCATCGCCGGCGCGCGCCCCAACTTCATGAAGATCGCGCCCATCATCCGCGCCCTGCAGGAGCGCGAGGCTGCGGGTGGACCCTTGCGTTACCGGCTGGTGCATACTGGTCAGCATTATGACCCAAAACTCTCAGGGGCCTTTTTTGAGCAGCTTGGCATTCCGCAGCCGGATGTCAACCTGGAGGTGGGCTCCGGCACCCAGGCCGAGCAGACGGCGGCGATCATGACCCGCTACGAGGCCTTGCTGCTGGAGGCTCGGTCCAGCCTCTGCCTCGTGGTCGGCGATGTCACCTCAACCATGGCCTGCGCCATCAGCGCGCAGAAACTCTGTATCCCGGTGGCCCATGTCGAGGGTGGCATCCGCTCCGGCGACTGGAGTATGCCGGAGGAGATCAACCGCATGGTCACCGACGCAATCAGCAACTGGTTCTTCACCACCAGTGAGTACGCCAACGCGAACCTGCGCAAGGCAGGGGTCGAGGACGCGCGCATCCACTTCGTCGGCAACACCATGATTGACACGCTGCTGGCGAATCTAGACCGGCTCAGGCCGCCCGCGTTTTGGGATGATCTCAGCCTGAAACCCGGCGGCTACTTTGTGATGACACTGCATCGCCCAGCCAATGTGGATCACGCGCCTAAGCTCCGCGCCCTACTGGCCGCGATCGAGACCGGCACGCGCGGGCTGCCGGTCTTGTTCCCGGTGCATCCGCGCACCGCCAAGAGCCTCGCCGAGCTTGCTGATCTGCCGACAAGCTTGCATCTCGTGGAGCCACAGCCTTATCTTGAATTCAACTATCTGGTCCGACACGCCAAGGCCGTGATCACCGATTCCGGCGGCATCACCGAAGAGACCACGGTGCTTGGCGTCCCCTGCATGACGCTGCGCGATAGCACCGAGCGGCCAGAGACGGTGAGCCAGGGGACCAATGCGTTGATTGGCACTGATCCCGCAAAGCTTGCGCCGGCATTGGAGCGCTTGTTCGCCGGTGACTGGCAGACTGGAACCGTACCGGAGCGCTGGGACGGGCACACGGGCGAGCGCATCGTCACCGCGTTGGAAAGCCTGTTGATGTCCTGAATCAGCCCCTTAACGCCGTTTTTTCGTTTTTCGTTTTTTCGAGGTCGAGATCCGCAAACCGCGCCGGATCAAGACCCCAGCATCGGCAACCCATGGGCCTGGATCAACGAGCGACATCACATAGTAACGATGGCGCGGATTGAAGAAAAAGGCGATGAACGCGAACAGTTCTCGCACACGGTTAAAGCGAAGCGTCTTGTCTTGAATCTGGCCTTGCTGAAAGAGGATGCGAAGCAGCCGCTTGAGATCAGGTAGCAAGAACTTGCAGCGCACCCCAGGCCGATACGCGCTAATGGATGGCGCCACGGTTTGCCCGAGCCCCATGCGCTGATAGAGCAGCCAGGGGAACCGTGCCTCGGCATGGTAAGCGAGTGGCAGACTGCCCCAAAAGCGTCCGTTGACCTCCATGAGCGCGGCCTGCTGTGTGTTGGGATCGAACCGGTACTCCACCATTGCAGACCCTTCCCAGCCAATGGCGCGCAACAGTTGCACTGACTTGTCCATCAAGGCTTGGTGCTGGTCGGGCGGGAGGCTTTTACAGAGTGTGGAGTAACCACCTTCGGGGGGCCATTCATGCAGACGTTGATGCTGGAAGCACAGCAGCGGCTGGCCCTGTTCTAGATAGATCATCTGGCCTAGGCCATGCCCAGGGCAGTAGGCCTGCACCATCGGGTATTGGCCGATCGGGCGATAGCGGGTCAGCGCGGCCTCGAGTTCGGCTTGATCATGGCAGTATTCGGCCTTCTTGAAAGGCAGCTTATGAGCCCTGAGCGCTGGCTGAACCTCTGCCGGATCAGCCCATTTGAGCACCACGGGAAAATCGGGCGCGGCAGGCGTCACTGGCATCCTGCCATCGGCTGCAACGGCAAACTGACGGGGGATCGCGATGCCTAAGGGTTCGGCCAGCGCATAGACCGCTGCCTTATCGATCACCGTCTTGATGTTCTCCAGCGACGGAATCAACAATTTCAGTGCTGACAGGGCGGCCCGTTGCTGATTGAGAAAGAGGATGTCGCCCTCGGAGACGGTGATCACAAAGCGTGCGCCCTGCTCCTCCGCGATGCGGTTAAGCAGTGCCACCAAGGCCTCATCGCGGTTCTGATGCACATATCCCTTGCTCAGATAGCGGGAATGCAGACCGACCGCGCTCGTGGAGCGCCCGATGCCAAATAGCGGTACACCAGCGCGGCCAAGATCGCGAAGGATGCTGAGCCCGATCTGGGAATCAATGCCGAGGACGATGACCCCGGGGAGGCTTTCTTTGGGCGCGGCGGTGCGTGCCATCTCGTTCTAGGCCCCTTCCATGCTTTTGCGGAAGAGTCGTTTGAGCGGACGAGGCACCTGAATGCCGGAATCGGCGAGGCCTTTGTTGATCTTGTGGGCAAGATCCATGGCATGGATCTTTGCTCGCAGCAGGTTGCGCTTGATCTGGGAGTAATCAGTGAGCGTCTTGCCCTGCATCTGGATCTCGAACTGCCCTTGCCGAATGGCATCGATGACTGAGGCTCTGGTCAGGGGGATGCCCTGGCTGAGCACCAGGTGGGTCGCCGAGTATTGCTTGGGTGAGTGGAAATCCATGCCGGCGACACCAACCGCGGCCGGGCGTTGCTTTCGCACCTGGTGGAGCAGTCGCTCGCTCTGAGGGCGAAAGTAGTGGCGCCCGTCGTGCTTGGTATTGAGGATCTCGACGCCATCGCAGCGCTCAATCAGCCACTGGGGATACTGGTAGCGGGCCTTGATGGGGTGGGAAAAAATGCACAGCTCGGCATTAGGGTAGAGGCTGTCGAAGATGCTGCGATGGTCGCTGAAGTCGACGTTGGTGGGTGAAACGCCGAGGAAGTAGATCTTGAAGTAGTCCATCTCGATGCCGGGGATGAACAGGAACTGCTCATCGGAATTCGCCTCGCAATCGGCGAGGATCGCATCGACGTTGTCCTGATTGAGATACTCGATATGCTCGGTGATACAGACGAAACTGAGCCCGCGCGCACTGAAAAAAGCCTTCAGCTCGGCATAGGATAGCTGAGCATCGAATGAGTGCTGGCTGTGGCAGTGCACCGTCCCTTGTAGACGAGGCATCGGACTGTCGCTGGAAGGCATCTTCAACGTCTCCTCTCGACGGCTGGTTTAGAGCCGCATGATGGCGTGATTGAGGCGATTGACCAGCATTCTCCCGGCCGCCTGCCAGGGTTGAACGCTGAGCAGGAGGTCTTGCTCAGCGGTCTCACAGTCGCTTGTGTCGCTCAGTGTTGCGACCTCGAAGCCCGGCTCCTCCGCCAGGAATGCGCAGAGTTTTTCTAGTCGCCCTCGATTGATGCGGTCAGGATAGAGGCTTTGGTAGGTAATATCGCGATGCTTGATGTATTCGAAGGCATGCGTCAACACCACCACATCAGACAATCCGCGCGCGCGCGCCTGTTTCAGGAGTGTGCGCATCTCGGGCCATGAGGTGCCGGTGATCGTGAGCGTCTTGAGATGCTTTTTCTGTCGCCATTGTAAGTCGGCGAAGGTGGTGACTGGAAGCTCGCGGATACCCTGAATCTGGTGACAGCCACTCAAGCGTTGCAGCGCCGGCTCTGCGGGGCGGTAGACTGCGAGGCCAATATTGGAGGCGGTGCTGATGCCGCGGCGCCCCATGGCCTCATAGACTTTGGTGTTGACCCGCAAGCCGCCGGTGCGCAGTACCTCCGGGGTGTCTAAGCCCCAGCGCTTGAAGGTGGCCTGTCCGAGCTGGATCAGGCGCTCGATCTCATAGACGGAACGACGGGTGATGTCATCGTTGGGCGGATCGGATTGCAGACTGTCGGCCCAGTTGGACCGCTCGAAATAAGTCCAGCAGGGGTGTAGGTGTAGTTGCACCGAGTGGCCGGCGGCGGCAATCTCGCGAGCAATGCCGCCCATCGGCTCATCCCCGAAATAGCAGGTGTTGAGTGTCTCGACGAAGAAGGTCGCCGGCAGGCGAAATCGCGCGAGGGTCTCGAGCAGGTAACCTAGGCCGCCGGACTTTCCTTCTAGCGGACAGTACACCGCGGGCGGGCCGACGGGTTGATGGCGGTGCGGGTCTTGAAAGGCACCCGCAATGCTGAACTCGGTATCGACCGTGATATGAACGCGGGTGGACATCTCGGACTTCTCGGCGGTTGGTGTAAAGTGACGATGCGAACGACTCGAGCGAACGACTCGGGTCCTCAAGCTAGACGAATCCAGTGTCACCATCAATATGAAACACTCCACATTCTTCGTGACTCATGCCCCTGAGCGGATCGGAGAAGCTGGCATGGATCGCCGCGAGGTGGTGGCGTGAACCGCGCGTTGACCTCCTCCATAACCGCTCATGCAAGCGCGCCAGCGATCGTCATTGGGCTCTGTGTGCATGGCCTTGCGTTGGTGCGCGCCTTGCACGAAGGCGGGGTGCGCGTGCTGGCACTGGAGGCCAACCGCGCCTTACCTGGCGCCCACACCCGGATGGCGGAGGTCCATTGGACGGCTGACATCAACGGGACTGGGCTGATCGATGGGCTGATCGCACTGCGGCAAAGCTTACCGCCCGAGCCTGTCCCTGTGCTCTATCCCAGCAACGACAATATGGTGCGGGTGCTCGCGAGCCATTGGGAGCGGCTGCAAGCCCTGTACCGATTGAGCTGGTCGGATTGCCGCGAGACGGTGCTGAGGCTGCTGGATAAGAGCGCACTCGAGGCGCATTGTCAGCGCCATGACCTGCCCTATCCAAAGACCTGGATTTTGCCAGATCTTGATGCCCTGCCCGCCCTCAGCGCCGAAGGGCTAGATTTTCCTTTGATCGTCAAACCTGCACGGCCGCTGTCGGGGTTCAAGGTGCGCCTGCTTGATGACCACCAGGCGCTGGAGCAGCTTGCGCGCGAGCGTTCGCAGGCGCTGCCTTTTCTGCTGCAGCATTGGGTGCCTGGCGAAGATCGCCGCATCCTGTTCTATGCGTTTTATCTGGATCGGGGACGCATCCTGGCCAGCTTCGGCGGCCGTAAGCTGGCCTCGAAGCCGGCGGCTCTCGGGCAGACCATCGTCGCGGAATCCTTTCCGCATGCGGCCATGCTCGCGCTCGCTGAGCGCTTCTTCGCGCCGCTGGAACTCTCAGGGCCGGTGTCGCTGGAGGCGAAGCTCGATGCCGATGGTCAGCCCTGGATCATCGAGCCCACCCTTGGCCGTACCGATTACTGGCTCGACTGCTGCGTGGCGAACGGGGTCAATTTGCCGCTGATTGAGCATCAGGCACAAAGCAGGCTGCCGGTTGGTCAACCGACGCAAACGCAGGGGATGATCTGGTTCGACACCGAGCGCGGCCCCGGCAGTTATCTGCGCCTGCGCTTTGGGCGCGGCGAGACCGCCACGGACCCTTGGCGACCTCGATTCGCCTATTGGAATCGCCATGATCCAGTGCCGTCTTTGTTTGGTACGCTGAGGCTCATTCAGCGCAGTCTGCAACGCGTCATTCACCGTCTATCGAACATCGTCTATCGAAAGTGAGGGAACAGAACGTCTTATGACCAGCAGCCGCCCCAGCCATGCCCCGATGGTCCAGTTTCCGGTGGTCGACGACTGCCTGCAGATCGGCGGCCTGGCGCTGACCGAACTCGCCGCGCGCGTTGGCCAGACCCCGTTTTATGCCTATGATCGCGCCCAACTGACGGCGCGCGTGCAACAACTGCGCGCGGCCCTGCCGGCCGAGCTGTCGATCCATTACGCGATCAAGGCCAACCCGATGCCAGCTTTGGTGCAGCACATGGCCGGTCTGGTCGATGGCCTAGATGTGGCCTCAGCGGGCGAGCTACGGGTGGCGCTGGATGCCGGCATGCCCGCCACCGAGATCAGCTTCGCCGGCCCCGGCAAGGCGCCTTGGGAGCTGGAGGCGGCGGTCGCGGCGGGCATCACCATCAACCTCGAATCCGAGACCGAGCTGGCGCGGGTGGCAGCGATTGCCGAGCGCAGCGGTCGCACCGCTCATGTCGCCGTGCGCGTGAATCCGGATTTCGAGCTGAAAAGCTCGGGCATGAAGATGAGCGGCGGCCCCAAGGCGTTCGGCGTCGATGCCGAGCGGGTGCCGGCGATGCTGGCGCACATCGGCGAGCTGGGGCTGCATTTCCGCGGCCTGCATATCTTTTCCGGGTCGCAGAACCTGCGCCCGGAAACGCTAATCGAGGCGCAACAACAGACGTTTGATCTCGCGCTGCGGCTGGCCGAGCAGGCGCCATCACCCCTGGAGATGCTGAACATCGGCGGCGGTTTCGGTATCCCCTACTTCCCCGGCGAACAGCCGCTGGATCTGGCCTCGATCGGCGAGCACCTGGCGCAACGCCTGCCCGAGGTACGCGAGCATCTTCCGGACACCGAGATCATCCTCGAGCTAGGCCGCTATCTGGTCGGCGAGGCCGGCGTCTATGTCGCCGAAGTGCTGGATCGCAAGGAATCCCGTGGGCAGATCTTCTTGATCACCGATGGTGGTCTACATCACCATTTGGCTGCCTCGGGCAATTTCGGGCAGGTGATTCGCAAGAACTACCCGGTGGTGGTCGGCAACCGGGTCCAGGGCACTGAGCGCGAGTTGGTCAATGTGGTTGGCCCGCTCTGCACGCCACTGGATGTGCTGGCGCAGCAAATGGAGCTAGCCCGCGCCGAGATCGGCGATCTGATCGTCGTCTTCCAGTCCGGAGCCTATGGCTATACCGCCAGCCCGACGCGGTTCCTTGGGCATCCAGAAGCGGTTGAGA